>NZ_JBSFJV010000028.1:0-89024 GCF_053598235.1 Kitasatospora sp. NPDC001159 | reverse complement strand
GCTGCCCTCGCTCATGCGTCCTCCTCGCTTCGCTCGGCGGGGGCATTCGCCCACGCGCGCCTCTTGATGATTCGCTCGCTGCCCTCGCTCATGCGTCCTCCTCGCTTCGCTCGGCGGGGGCATTCGCCCACGCGCGCCTCTTGATGATTCGCTCGCTGCCCTCGCTCATGCGGGCACCTCCTGCGTGAGTGGTCCGGCAACGGCTGCGGAGCTGGAGCCGGGGCCCGGCCCCGCCCGTCCCGGTGGGCATCGATCGGGGATCGACCGGGAGGGCGGGGGCCGGACCGCGGAATCGGGGGTGAACCGCCCTGTGGAGGGCGTTACTCGGCGCCCGGTCCGGCGTCCGCCACGGGGGCCTGGCCCTGGGCCGCGAGGACCTTGTTCAGCAGGGTGAGGTCGTAGATGCCGTTCAGGTTCGCCCCTGCGCCAGCGGAACTTGATCTGGGCAGCTTGAGCAGCCCGGCGGTCACGGCGTGGTCGGCCTCGGCCTGCAGGGTGTTCGCCAGCGGGTCGTCCAGGAAGTCGATGTCCTGCCAGGCCGGGTCGAGGACGGCCGGCTCCAGGGCGTTGCCGGCCTCCCTCTTGATCGCCTCGTTGGCGTCGGCCTTGGCCTTGTCGGGGTTGGCCTTGATGAAGGCGTTGGTCTTCACCGAGCCGCGCAGCACGGCCTCCACCACGTCCGGGTGCTCCTTGAGGAACTTCTGCGAGACGATGATGTTGGTGATCACGAACTTCTTGTCCGGCCAGACGTCCTTCTCGTTGAGCAGGACCTTCGCGCCGAGCGTGACCAGCTTGGAGGCGGTCGGCTCGGGCACCCAGGCGCCGTCGATGGAGCCCTGCCGGTAGGCGTCGGGGGTGACCTTGTTGTCGGTGCGCACCACCGAGACGTCGCCCGCGCCGGAGGCCGCGTCGACCTTGTAGCCCTTGCCCGCGAGGTAGTTGAGCAGCGCCACGTCCTGGGTGTTGCCCAGCTGCGGGGTGGCGATCTTCTTGCCCCTGAGGTCGTCGAGCGAGGAGACCTTGTCCGGGTTGACCACCAGCTTGACCCCGCCGGAGGCCGAACCTCCGATGATCTTCAGCGACTTGCCGTCGGACTTGGTGTAGCCGTTGATCGCGGGGGAGGGGCCGATCCAGCCGATGTCGATGGAGCCGGCGTTGAGCGCCTCGATCTCGGCCGGGCCCGCGTTGAAGACCTGGGTCTTGACCCGGGTGGCGCCCAACTCCTTCTGGAAGGTGCCCTCCTGGAGGCCGACCAGCGCGGTGCCGTGGGTCAGGTTGGCGAAGTAGCCGATCTTCACGGTGTCGGCGGAGAGCTTGGCGCCCGAACCGCCGGCCGCGGCCCAGGAGTTGGCCGAGCCGTCGGTGGAGCCCTTGTCGGCGGCCTTGGAGCCGTAGCCGCAGGCCGACAGCAGGGCCACGGCGGCCAGGCCGGCGACGGCGGCCGCGGCGCGGCGTCTGATCCGCCCGGCGTTGGGGCGGGGCAGCCCATGGGAGGCAATGCTGCGCGAGGGCGTCGGGTGCGGTGCCATGGTGAGTCCTGTTCGCGGACGGACCGTCAGGAGGCGGTCCCGGGCGGGAGGTCGGAAGGTGGTGTGCGCGGCATCGAGGTGCCGGGGCAGGCCGGGCCGCGGTGGCGGAAGCGGCCCGGTGACAGGGCGGTCAGCCCTGTCGGTCCACACATCGGGTCAAGCCGCCCTGGCCGCTGCCGAGGACGCCGCTGCCGATGCGGCCGCCTTCCTTGTCCATGCCCGAGAACGCCTCGCTGGGCATCAGACCCAGTCCTCCTCTTCGGATGCGTCGGGCGCGTCGTCGGTGCGTACGGTCTCGAAGGCCTCGCCCGCCATCCCGGCGGTGAGGGTGGTGCCGTCGGCCGGGTCGATCAGCAGGAACGAGCCGGTGCGGCGGTTGTCGCTGTAGCCGTCCAGGGCCAGCGGTTCGGCGGTGCGCAGCCGCACGTGGCCGATGTCGTTGACGTTCAACCCCTCGGGGGCGCTGCGCTGTTCGAGGCCCCCTTCACCGATCGGCGCAGTGATGTCGATCCGGTAGGAGATCTCCTTGACCAGCGCGCGCACCGTGCGGGTGGTGTGCTTGAGGAGCACCTTGCACCCGGCACGCAGCGGACGCTCGTTGAGGTGGCTGACGGTGGCCTCGATGTCCTTGGTCGGGGCGGGGGCCGCCCCGGCGGCGATCAGGTCGCCGCGGGAGATGTCGAGGTCGTCGGCGAGCCGGACGGTGACCGACTGCGGGGCCCAGGCGATGTCGGTCTCCCGGCCGAGCGCGTCGATCCCGGAGACGGTGGTGGTGTGTCCGGAGGGCAGTACGGTGACGCTGTCGCCGACCCGCAGCACCCCGGAGGCCAACTGGCCCGCGTAGCCGCGGTAGTCGGGGTGCTCCTCGGTCTGCGGGCGGATCACGTACTGGACCGGGAAGCGGGCGGCCTCCAGGCTGGGGTCGCTGCCGACCGGGACGGTCTCCAGGTGCTCCAGCAGGGTCGGGCCTCCGTACCAGTCCATGCGCGCGGACGGCTCGACGACGTTGTCCCCGGCGAGCGCCGAGATCGGGACGGCGAGGACGTCCTTGACGCCGAGCGAGGCGGCGTAGCCGGTGAACTCCTCGGCGATGGCGGCGAAAACGGGCTCGGCGTAGTCGACGAGGTCCATCTTGTTGACGGCCAGCACGACGTGCGGCACCCGCAGCAGGGCGGCGACGGCGGCGTGCCGGCGGGTCTGCTCGACCACGCCGTTGCGGGCGTCGACCAGGACGACGGCGAGCTCGGCGGTGGAGGCGCCGGTCACCATGTTGCGGGTGTACTGCACGTGCCCGGGGGTGTCGGCGAGGATGAACCGCCGCCGGGGGGTGGCGAAGTAGCGGTAGGCGACGTCGATGGTGATGCCCTGCTCGCGCTCGGCGCGCAGGCCGTCGGTGAGCAGCGCCAGGTCGGGCGCCTCCTGGCCGCGGCCCAGGGAGACGCGCTCGACGGCCTCCAGCTGGTCGGCGAGCACCGACTTGGAATCGTGCAGCAGCCGGCCGACCAGGGTGGACTTGCCGTCGTCGACGGAGCCCGCGGTGGCGAAGCGCAGCAGCGCTGTGGCGGTGGCTTCCTGGGTGGTGCTGGTCATCCTAGAAGTACCCCTCGCGCTTGCGGTCTTCCATGGCTGCTTCGGAGAGTTTGTCGTCGGCTCGCGTCGCACCGCGTTCGGTGAGGCGCGAGGCGGCGATCTCGGCGATCACGGCCTCGATGGTGGTGGCGTCGGAGTCGACGGCTCCGGTGCAGGACATGTCGCCGACGGTGCGGTAGCGGACCAGTCGCCGCTCGACGGGCTCGCTGTCCTTGGGGCCGCCCCACTCGCCGGCGGTCAGCCACATGCCGCCCCGGGCGAAGACGTCCCGCTCGTGCGCGTAGTAGATCTCCGGCAGTTCGATGCCCTCGCGCTCGATGTACTGCCAGACGTCCAGCTCGGTCCAGTTGGACAGCGGGAAGACCCGCACGTGCTCGCCGACGGCGTGCCGGCCGTTGTACAGCGACCACAGTTCGGGGCGCTGGCGGCGCGGGTCCCAGGCGCCGAACTCGTCGCGCAGCGAGAAGACGCGCTCCTTGGCGCGGGCCTTCTCCTCGTCCCGGCGTCCGCCGCCGAACACCGCGTCGAAGCGGTTCTTCTCGATCGCGTCGAGCAGCGGCACGGTCTGCAGCGGGTTGCGGGTACCGTCCGGGCGCTCGCGCAGCACGCCTCGGTCGATGAAGTCCTGGACGTGGGCGACGTGCAGGCGCAGGTTGTGCTCCGCCACGACACGGTCGCGGTAAGCGATGACCTCGGGGAAGTTGTGCCCGGTGTCGACGTGCAGCAGCGAGAAGGGCACCGGCGCCGGGTGGAAGGCCTTGAGCGCCAGGTGCAGCATGAGGATGGAGTCCTTGCCGCCGGAGAACAGGATCACCGGGCGCTCGAACTCCCCCGCCACCTCGCGGAAGATGTGCACCGACTCGGCCTCCAGCGCGTCCAGGTGGGACAGCGCGAAGGGCCCCCCCGAATTCTGGTCGGGGTCGTCGTCGGTGCGGACCGGGCTGTCGGTCGCGGTGGTCATGCGAGACTCCTCTCGGCCAGGAAGGCGTGCAGCTCGGCGGTCGACTCGGCTACCGTTCGGTCCTGCGTCTGGATGCGGAACTCCGGATTCTCCGGAGCCTCGTACGGGTCATCGACGCCGGTGAGACCCGAGATCTCACCGGCGGCCTGTTTGGCGTACAGGCCCTTGACATCGCGGTCTGAGCACAGCTCGACGGGGGTGGCGACGTGGATCTCCAGGAACTCGGTGCCGGCCGCCGCGTGCCGCTCGCGCACGGCGGCGCGGGAGTCGGCGAACGGGGCGATCACCGGGGCGAGCACCTTGACGCCGTTGGCGGCGAGCTTCTCGGCGACGAAGCCGATCCGGGTGACGTTGGTGTGCCGGTCCTCGCGGGAGAAGCCGAGGCCCTTGGAGAGGAACTCGCGGATCTCGTCGCCGTCCAGGACCTCGACCTTGTGGCCCTCGGCGCGCAGCCGCTCGGCCAGCGCGAAGGCCAGGGTGGTCTTGCCCGCGCTCGGCAGCCCGGTCAGCCACACGGTGGCGCCGCGCTCGCAGGGGACGGCCGCGGGGGCCGCCTCAGTGCCCCCGACGGAGCCGCGGCGGCTCAGGGCGTCAGCTGTCACGGTTCTTTCCTTACGCAGTAGTTGGCAGGGGCTCAGAGGTGGATGCCGCACTCGGTCTTGCCGGAGCCGGACCAGCGGCCGGCCCGGGCGTCCTCGCCCTCGGCGGGCTTGCGGGTGCAGGACAGCGGGGAGCAGCCGATCGAGGTGTAGCCCTCCCACAGCAGCGGGTTGAGCAGCACGCCGTTGGCGGCGACGTAGGCGTCCACGTCCTCCTGCGTCCACCGGGCGATCGGGGCGATCTTGACCTTGCGGCGCTTGGCGTCCCAGGCCACCACCGGGGTGTTCGCCCGGGACGGCGACTCGTCGCGGCGCAGCCCGGTGGCCCAGGCGTCGTAGCCGCCGAGGCCGCGGTTCAGCGGCTCGACCTTGCGCAGCGAGCAGCACAGGTCCGGGTCGCGGTCGTGCAGGTTCGGCCCGTGCTCGGCGTCCTGCTCGGCGACGGTCCTCAGCGGCTTGAGCGTGATGACGTTGACCGGCATGGTCGCGGCCACCGCGTCGCGGGTGCCGATGGTCTCCGCGAAGTGGTAGCCGGTGTCCAGGAACACCACGTCCACACCGGGGAACACCGAGGAGGCGAGGTGGGCGACCACCGCGTCCTCCATCGAGGAGGTGACGCAGAACCGCTTGCCGAAGGTGTCGGCGGCCCAGCGCAGGACCTCCTGCGGCGTGGCCTCCTCCAGTTCGCGGCCGGCCCGGACGGCGATCTCCTCGTAGTCAGTCGTCGTGCTGCTCATGGGACGTACCCCCGTTGGTCGGTGACAGCAGGCCGAGGAACTTCAGCTGGAAGGCGCGGCGGCAGCCGTGGCACTCCCAGGCGCCGTGTCCGGCCTCGGACGGGCGCAGGTCCTCGTCCCCGCAGTACGGGCAGAAGAACGGGGCGGCACGCTCACTCATGCGCCCAGCTCGCTTCGCTCGGCGGTCACTTCGTGACACACGCACCTCTTGATGGTTCGCTCACTGCGCCCGCTCACGAGAGCTGCTCCTCGGTGGCCCGGGCAGCCCACTGGGCGAAGCGCTCGCCCTCGGTGCGGTCGGCCTGGTAGCGGGTCAGCAGGCGCTCGACGTAGTCGGGCAGGCCGGCGCTGGTGACCTTGAGGCCGCGGACCTTGCGGCCGAAGCCGGCCTCCAGACCGAGCGCGCCGCCCAGGTGCACCTGGTAGCCCTCGACCTGGTTGCCGTGCTCGTCGGTGACCAGCTGCCCCTTGAGGCCGATGTCGGCGACCTGGATACGGGCGCAGGCGTTTGGGCAGCCGTTGATGTTGATGGTCAGCGGCTCGGCGAACCCCGGCAGGCGCTGCTCCAGTTCGTCGATCAGGGAGCGGCCGCGCTCCTTGGTCTCGACGATGGCGAGCTTGCAGTACTCGATGCCGGTGCAGGCCATGGTGCCGCGGCGGAACGGCGAGGGGGTGACCCGCAGGTCGAGCGCCTCCAGGCCGGCCACCACCGACTCGACGTGCTCCTCGGCGATGTCGAGGATCAGCATCTTCTGCTCGGCGGTGGTGCGGACCCGGTCGCTGCCGTGGGCGGCGGCGAGGTCGGCGATCCGGCCGAGCAGCTTGCCGTCGACCCGGCCGACGCGCGGGGCGAAGCCGATGTAGTACCTGCCGTCCTTCTGCCGGTGGACGCCGACGTGGTCGCGCCAGCGGGCGGCGGGCTCGGCGGGCGCGGGGCCGTCGACCAGCTTGTGCTCGAGGTACTCGTCCTCCAGCACCTGACGGAACTTCTCCGCGCCCCAGTCGGCGACCAGGAACTTCAGCCGGGCGCGGTTGCGCAGGCGGCGGTAGCCGTAGTCGCGGAAGATGCCGATCACGCCGCCGAAGACGTCCGGCACCTGCTCCAGCGGGACCCAGGCGCCCAGGCGCACGCCGAGCTTGGGGTTGGTGGACAGGCCGCCGCCGACCCAAAGGTCGAAGCCGGGCCCGTGCTCGGGGTGGACCACGCCGACGAAGGCGACGTCGTTGATCTCGTGCGCGACGTCCAGCAGTGGGGAGCCGGAGACGGCGCTCTTGAACTTGCGCGGCAGGTTGGAGAAGTCCTTGTTGCCGATGAAGCGGCGGTTGATCTCCTCGATGGCCGGGGTGCCGTCGATGATCTCGTCCTCGGCGATGCCGGCCACCGGGGAGCCGAGGATGACGCGCGGGGTGTCGCCGCAGGCCTCGGTGGTGGACAGGCCGACGGCCTCCAGCTTCTGCCAGATCGCCGGGACGTCCTCGATCCGGATCCAGTGGTACTGGATGTTCTGGCGGTCGGTCAGGTCGGCGGTGCCCCGGGCGTACTGCTCGGAGACCTCGGCGACGGCCCGCAGCTGGGGGACGGTCAGCCGGCCGCCGTCGATCCGCACGCGGAGCATGAAGTACTCGGAGTCCAGCTCGTGCGGGTCCAGGATCGCGGTCTTGCCGCCGTCGATGCCCTCCTTGCGCTGGGTGTAGAGGCCCCACCAGCGCATCCGGCCGCGCAGGTCGGCGGGGTCGATCGAGTCGAAGCCCCGGTGCGCGTAGATCGTCTCAATACGTGTCCGCACATTGAGACCGTCGTCGTCCTTTTTGAACTGCTCGTTGGCGTTCAGAGGAGTGAAGTGGCCCATGCCCCACTGGCCCTCGCCGCGGTGGCGGGTCACCTTGCGAGCCGCGGCGGGGCGGCGCGCGGCGGCGCGGTCGGCCGTGGGCTCGACGGTCTCGGGGGAGGTGGCCATGGTGAAGTCCTTCGGGGCAGGTGGCTCTGACGCCGGATCGGTCGCTGGGCGTGCTCGGCGGTGCGCTGCTGCTGTGACCTGCTGTTTCTCAGGGCCGGGAGAGCAGTGACCGAGGCCGGGCGGGGCGCCTGCGCAGCCGCTTCAGCGGGGATGGCGGGGTGGGTGGCGCCGGGTGCGGTGGTGGCAGCGGGGTGGGGGCTCAGGTCACCGGACAGATGGCGCTGGACACGCGAAGGAGATCGACGTGGAGTCGACCTACCAAGGTGGTTCCGGCGCTAGACATGGCAAGAGATTCGCACGGCACGGGACTCGCGGTCCACTAACATCCAAATGGTGGACGCTGGAGTGTCACTATTCGGTACACCGAACGGTTCCCGCCGCTCCCCGCCCGGTGTCCGGCCACACGCCCGTACCCCCGGGGGGAGATCAACCGGAGCGCCGCGGCCCGATACCGTTAGCCCTGTGCAAGCAGCAGGCGATACGAGCAGACCGAGCCCCGAGCGGCCCTCCCGGCGCCGGGGCAAGGGCTCCCGGCGCGCGGCCAAACAGGCCACCTGGCGCCGCACCGCGTGGGAACTGGTGAGGGACACCACCAACACCTGCGTGGAGTACCGGGTCACCGGCCTCGCCGCCGAGGCGGCCTTCTTCACCCTCCTGTCGATCCCACCGCTGCTGCTCGGCCTGGCCGCCACCCTCGGCTACCTCGACGAGTTCGTCGGCGCCGGCACCATCGACCGGCTCAAGCACGACATCGTCTCAGCCTCCGGGACGGTGCTGTCGGACTCCTCCGTCAACGAGGTCGTCAAGCCGCTGCTCAGCCAGGTCTTCGACCACACCCGGCCGGACCTGATCTCGATCGGCTTCCTGCTGTCGCTGTGGTCCGGATCCCGGGCGCTCTACATCTTCATCGACACCATCACGGTGATGTACGGGCTGGACGGCAAGCGTGGCATCGTCAAGACCCGGCTGCTGTCACTCGGCCTCTACCTCGGCGCCCTGGTGATCAGCTCGTTGGTGCTGCCGCTGCTGATGGCCGGGCCCGGACTGGTCGAGAACGCCGTGCACGGCATCGCGGGGCTCGTCGGCGCCGCCTACTGGCCGGTCGCGATCCTGCTGCTGATCGTCTCCCTGACCACCCTCTACCACCTGGCCGTACCGGTCTCCACGCCCTGGCGCGAGGACATCCCCGGCGCCCTGGTCGCCCTGGTGGTGCTGGTCTTCTGCAGCGTCGGCCTGCGGCTCTACCTGGTCAGCTCGGTCGAGGGCCCCTCGGTGTACGGCTCGCTGGCCGCGCCGGTGGCCGTACTGCTGTGGATCTTCGTGGTGGCCCTCGCGGTGCTCATCGGCGCCGCCATGAACGCCGCCATAGACCGCCGCTGGCCCACCCTGGAGACCGCCGACGCCCGCGCCGAGAACGAGCGCGCCCACGAGGAGGCCGCCGCCGCGGTGGTCCGCGAGGTGGCCGCCCGGCGGGCCGTCGAGCGCGCCCGGCGGGCCCGCGAGCTGGGTCTGGCCGAGGGCGTCGAGGATGAGTGGGGCGAGGAGGAGGTCGACGACGTCGACGTACCCGCCGAGTACCCGGAGCGGTGGGCCGACATACTGGCCGCCGACAACGTGCGCGGCCGCCTCACCGCCCGCGGCGGGCCGCACCACCGGCCCGCCCCGCCGCCGCCGGACAGTGACCGGCCGGCCGGGCCGCCGCCGGAGCGGCCGGCGCCGAGCTACCCGCCCAGGCCGCCGCGCCCGCCGTGGGAGCAGCGGTAACGGGCGATCAGGGTGTACGGGCAGGGCCTCCCCCGCGGGTGCGGGGGAGGCCCTGCGTGCGTCTGCGGCCGGATGTGACGACCGGGTGGTGATCAGGTGGCGGCCGGGTTCGGCGGGTACGGCGACTGCGGGGGCTGGCCGTAGCCGTGAGTGGGCTGGTCGGTGGCCGGGGGGTAGCCGTGGGAGGGCTGGGGGCCGCCCGGTCGGGGGCCTTCGGGCCGCAGGCCGGTGGGGGCGCGGCCGAACGCGGGGCGCAGCTCGGTGGGGGCACCCGGGTCCGCGGCGCCGGCCGGGGCGGGGCTCGGGTCGGTGTCCGGCGCGGTCGGGGCGGGCGTCGCCGAGCGGTCGGCCGGGCCGACCTTCGCCGGAAGCGGCTCCGGGCTCGGCGGGGCCGGCTCCAGGGCGGTGCGCCCCGAGGAGTCGCTCAGTTTGATCAGCAGCGCGACCATCAGCCAGTTCGCCAGCAGTGAGGAGCCACCCGCGGCCAGGAACGGCAGCGCCTTACCGGTCAGCGGGACCAGCCCGCTCACACCGCCGACGACCACGAAGATCTGCAGAGCGAGCGCCGCCGACAGGCCGGTGGCCAGCAGCTTGCCGAACGGGTCGGTCAGGCCGACCGCGGTGCGCAGCCCGCGCTGGATCAGCAGCACGTACACCAGCAGCACCGCCGTCACCCCGGCCAGGCCCAGCTCCTCGCCGATGGTGGTGAAGATGAAGTCGCTGCGCCCGGCGAAGCCGATCAGCCAGGGCCGGCCCGAGCCCAGGCCCGTCCCGGTCATGTGCCCGGTGCCGAGGCTGAACAGTGCCTCGGCGGGCTGCTCGGAGATCGCCGGGTCGTGCACCGGCTTGTAGTAGTCCATCGGGTGCAGCCAGGCCTCGACGCGCCCGTGCACGTGCGGTTCCACGGTGCCGACCACCGTCGCTCCGCCGACCGCCATGATCACGCCGAGCACCACCCAGCTGGTGCGCTCGGTCGCCACGTACAGCATCACGATGAAGAGGCCGAAGAAGATCAGCGAGGTGCCCAGGTCGCGCTCGAAGATCAGCACCAGCAGGCTGACCGCCCAGATCGCCAGCACCGGCCCGGCGTGCCGGCCGCGCGGCAGGGTCATCCCCCAGACCTTTCGCCCTGCCAGCGCCAGGGCGTCCCGGTTGGCCATCAGGTAGCCCGCGAAGAAGATCGTGATCGCGACCTTCACGAACTCGTCGGGCTCGAAGGAGGGCAGCCCGGGGAGCTTGATCCACCGCTTGGCACCGAAGCTGTCGGTCGGCGAGAACACCGGCGCGGTCAGCAGGATCAGCGCGCCCGCCATGAGCACATAGACGTACCGCTGGAAGAAGCGGTGGTGCTTGACGAAGACGATCAGTGCGAGCGCCGCCGCCACCGAGATGAACACCCACATGAACTGGGAGGGCGCGGCGGGGAGCTTCTGGTAGTCGCCCTTGACCGCGTGCGCGGCCTTGTAGCTGAAGTCCAGCCGGTCCAGCAGCATCAGCCCGAAGCCGGTCAGGAACACCCCGATCGGCAGGATCAGCGGGTCGGCGTACGGCGCGAACCGGCGCACCGCCAGGTGCGCCACCGCGACCAGTGCCCCGAGGGACAGACCGTGGACGAGCAGCCCCTTCGGCATCGAGCCGGTCAGCGCCAGCGAGGCGTCGATGTGTCCCGCCAGACAGACGGCCACCGCGAGGACCAGCAGGCCCAGCTCGATATTGCGGTGGCGCGCGGCCAGCCGGCGGCCCTCGCCGCGTGCAGTGCTTTGCACCTCTTGTCGTCCCCTTGTTGTCACCCACGTGGCCGGTATCGCCGACGGTGCATCCTGCCAGACGAACAGGGCTCTCCGCCGGTTGCGGTCCCGGGGTCGGCTAGGGCAGAACTTTGCCTTGGCAAACCTTTGTCGGGGCTAGGTAAAGCTTTGTTCAGGTCGGGGTATAGAGGTGGGCCCCGCGCAGGGCCGGTCGCGTGGGGAGCGCCATCATGGCCGGGCGCCGCGGCCTGTGCCCGGCGCCCTTCCCGGCGCCATCCGGCGACGGCCGGGTGGCGGCTGCGGACGAGGTGAGTGGACGGATGGACGGCGCGGCGCTTGCGTACAGCGGACCGCCCGCGTGGCAGTGGTCCGACCTGGTCACCTCCTGGACCTTCGAACCGCTGGTGCTCGCGCTCTCGGTGCTGCTCGGCGGCTGGTACCTGACCGCGGTGCGCACCGTCCGTCGGGGCGGCGAGCGCTGGCAACCCACGCGCACCGCCGCCTTCCTCGGCGGGCTGCTGCTGTGGATCTGGTGCACCTGCTCCGGCCTCGGCGTCTACGAGCGGATCCTCTTCACCGACCGGGCCGTGCAGGTCGTGCTGCTGCTCATGGTCGTCCCGCTGCTGCTCGCCCTCGGCGCGCCCGTCTCGCTGCTGGTCGAGTCCTCGCCGGACCACCGCCGCGAGCGGATCCTGCGGGCGCTGCGCAGCCGGCCGTCCAAGGTGCTGATGTTCCCGGCGGTCTCCACCGCGCTGCTGATGGCGCCGCCGTGGCTGCTCTACTTCACGCCCTGGTACGAGTGGTCGCTCTCCAGCGGGGTCGGCAACGTGGTGCTGCACTTGGCGCTGGTGCTGCTCGGCCTGGCGTACTTCTGGCCGCGGCTGCAGCTCGACCCGGTCGGGCACGAGTACCCGCACCTGGTCGGGCTGTTCATCACCTTCGCCGAAGTGATCTTCGACGCGGGCCTGGGGATCGTGCTGATCTACGGCGGCCACCTCGTCGCCGAGCACTACTACGTGGCGCTCGGCCGGCCCTGGGGGCCGAGCCTGGCGCAGGACCAGACCTGGGGCGGCAACGCCTTCTGGGTGCTGGGGGACCTCGTCGGGCTGCCGTTCCTGGCCGCGCTGGTGCGGCGGATGGTGGTGCAGGGGCGCGAGGAGATCAAGGCCGTCGACGCCGAGCTGGACGCCCGCTTCGAGGCGGCCGCCGAGGAGGCCCGGGCGGCGGGGCTGCCGGAGGAGGAGGAGACCGGCATGCGGCCCTGGTGGCTGGACGACCCGAACCTCAAGCACCGGTACGGCGGCTGACCGCGGCCGTTCGGCCCCTGGCTGGACCCGCTTCGGCCTCCGACCGAGCCCCTTCCGGCCTCCGCGAGTACGTTTGCGCAGGTCAAAAATAGGTTGGCCGCATACAGCCGTTCCGCTAGCGTGTGACGCGTCCGGTTCGGGGGCCGTTGGGCCACCCGAGGAGTAGAGAGCAGGAGGTGAACCCCCGTGGTCGTTGTCGCCCCGATAGCTGCCCTGGGCAGCACTCGCGTTCACCTCCTTTTCCCGGCCGCAGGCTGAGCCTTCCGCGCCAGCCGTAGCCCGCCGGGACCATCTCCTCCCGAAGGGCCACTGCGTTGTTCAACGCTGCCTCCGTTCCGTCGTACTCTCCTCTCTCTGCCTCTCCGTCCTCCGCCGAGGACTCCCCGCTGTCCCGCTACGGCTGGACGCCCGAGCACGCGCAGCTCTTCGCCCCGCTCGCCGAGGCCGGACTGCTCCCCGCCCGGATCGTCCGGGTCGACCGCGGCCAGTGCGACGCCGTCCTGGCCGACCCGGAGACGGGCGAGCTGCGCACCGTCCGGCTCGACACCCGGCCAGTGGGCGACGCCGACATGATCAACTGCCCGTGCACGGGCGACTGGGCTGCCGTCGACCTGAACGCCCAGCCGATGGCCGCCGTCTCCGCGTTGTTGCCGCGCTCCACCGCGATCATCCGCAAGGTGGCCGGCAAGCGCTCCGACGGCCAGGTGCTGGCGGCCAACGTCGACACCGTGCTGATCGCCGCCTCGCTCGCGGTCGATCCCGACCTCGGGCGGATCGAGCGCTTCCTCGCCCTGGCGTGGGAGTCCGGCGCCGAACCGCTGGTCGTCCTCACCAAGGCCGACCTGGTCGACGACGCCGAGTTCATCCGCGCCGACGTCGAGGCGGTCGCCCCCGGCGTCACCGTGCTGGTGGTCAGCGCCGAGACCGGCGAGGGCATCGACGTGCTCCGCGCGTGCGCCCCCGGCACCACCGTGGTGATCGGCCAGTCCGGCGTCGGCAAGTCCACCCTCACCAACGCCCTCGTCGGCACCGAGGTGATGGTCGTCCAGGAGGCCCGCTCGGTCGACCAGAAGGGCCGCCACACCACGACCACCCGCGAACTGACGGCGCTTCCCGGCGGTGGCGTGCTGATCGACACCCCCGGGCTGCGCGAGGTCGGCCTCTACGGTGGCGAGGGGGTGGACCTGGCCTTCGCGGACATAGCCGAGCTGGCCGAGGACTGCCGCTTCCACGACTGCGGCCACAACACCGAGCCCGGCTGCGCGGTCCGGGCGGCGCTGGACGACGGCACGCTGCCGCAGCGCCGGATGGACAGCTACCTCAAGCTCCAGCGCGAGAACGAGTGGATCGCCTCCCGCTCGGACGCCCGGGTGGCCAAGGCCCGGTTGAACAAGTGGAAGACGATCACCAAGTCGATGCGGGCGGCTGGAGGTCCGGTGAAGCGCTGACCTGATCTGGCCCGGCCACGGTCTTCCGGGGGCGTGGTGGCGCGGGCGGTCCGGACTGCCCGCGCCACCAGTCGGCCCGGGCAGTGCGGGCGGCACGGACTTCGGGAGCTACAGGTCCACCGGCGGCACATCTGCGGCACCGGCGGCATCGGCAGCGGTGGCAAGCGCGGAAGCCGGCGCCCTGCGGGCCCCGGCGTGGGCAGGAGGCGGGAAAGTGCGGGAAAAGGGTGGAGGAGGAGGCGGGAGGGCGGGGCGGGGCCCCCGAACGGTGATGTCCGATTCCCGCCAGTCGCCCCTCACCCGGTACCGCAAACTGGACAACGTGATCGACGACGACATCCGGTACCGAGCCGTGGACAGCCGCGACGCCCGCTTCGACGGCGTCTTCTTCACGGCCGTCACCTCCACCGGCATCTACTGCCGACCGAGCTGCCCCGCCGTGACTCCCAAGCGTGCCAACTGCCGCTTCTACCCCAGTGCCGCGGCCGCCCAGGGCGCCGGCTTCCGCGCCTGCCGCCGCTGCCGCCCCGACTCCGTGCCGGGCTCCCCGGAGTGGAACCACCGCGCCGACCTGGTCGGTCGCGCGATGCGCCTGATCGGCGATGGCGTGGTGGACCGCGAGGGCGTCGCCGGCCTGGCAGGTCGGCTCGGCTACAGCTCCCGCCAGCTGCAGCGCCAGCTCACCGCCGAACTCGGCGCCGGCCCGATCGCCCTGGCCCGCGCCCGCCGCGCCCAGACCGCCCGTCTGCTGCTGCAGACCACCGAGCTGCCCGTCACCGACATCGCCTTCGCGGCAGGCTTCGCCTCCGTCCGCCAGTTCAACGACACCGTCCGCGAGGTCTACGACCGCACCCCCACCGGCCTGCGCGCCGAGGTCGCGGCCGGCCGCCGCACCGCGACCCCGGCCGGCGGTCTCACCCTGCGCCTCGCCTACCGCGGCGCGATCGACAGCGACCACCTGATCGACTTCCTCGCCCTGCGTGCCGTCCCCGGCGTGGAGGAGGTCGTGCCCGGCGCGCTCCCCGGCGTCCGCACCTACCGGCGCACCCTCTCGCTCCCGTACGGGCACGGCATCGCCGAGGTCGACGGACTCGTGCCGGACGAGCCGCGGACCCGCGGCTGGCTCGACTGCCGTCTGCTGCTGGCCGACCTGCGCGACCTGCCGACCGCCGTCCAGCGACTGCGCACCCTCTTCGACCTGGACGCCGACCCGGACACCGTCGACGAGCAGCTCGGCGCCGACCCGGTGCTCGGGCCGCTGGTCCGCGAGCGTCGGGGCCTGCGCTCGCCCGGCCACGTGGACCCGCATGAGCTCGCCGTCCGTGCCGTGCTCGGCCAACAGGTCACGGTCGGTGCCGCGCGCACCCTGGCGGGCCGGCTCGCCGAGAAGTACGGCACCGCGCTGCCCGAGCCCAACGGCGGCCTGCGGCTGCTCTTCCCCACGGCGGCGGCCATGGCCACCGCCGACCCGGAGGACTTCGCGATGCCCGCCGCCCGCCGCCGCGCGCTCACCGGTCTGTGCGCCGCGCTGGCGGAGGGTGCGGTCCGCCTCGACGGTGGGGTCGACCGGGAGGAGGCCGCGGCCCAGCTGCTGGCCCTGCCCGGCATCGGCCCCTGGACGGTCGGCTACCTGCGGATGAGGGCCCTGGCCGACCCCGACGTCTTCCTCCCGAGTGATGTGGGCGTCAAGCACGGCCTCACCCGGCTGGGCGCCGACGGCGACCCGAAGTCCGCCGCCCGCGCGGCCGAGGCCTGGGCCCCGTGGCGCTCCTACGCCGTCCACCGGCTGTGGGCCGGTCCCGCGAACACCAGCCCCAGCCCCAGCCCCAGCCCCAAGCTCAGCACCAGCACCGGAACGGAGCACGACCCGGCATGACCACCACCGTCTACACCACCATGGAGAGCCCCTTCGGCCAGCTGTTGCTCAGCGGCGTGCTGCCCGAGGACGGCGGCTCGGCGGCCCTGGCCACCGTCACCGCGCCCGGGCAGAAGTACGCGCTGGCCGAGCCCGCCGACGACTGGGTGCTCGACCCCGAGGCCCTCGCCGAGCCGGTGGCGCAGCTGACCGCCTACTTCGCCGGCGAACGCACCACCTTCGACCTCCCGCTGGCGCCCGAGGGCACCGAGTTCCGCCGCCGGATCTGGGCCGCGCTGGACGAGATCCCGTACGGCAGGACCGTCACCTACGGCCAACTCGCCGAGCTGGCCGGGCAGGAGCCGCGGATGGTCCGGGCGGTCGGTGGCGCGGTGGGCGCCAACCCGCTGCTGATCGTCCGTCCCTGCCACCGGGTGCTGGGTGCCGGCGGCGCGCTCACCGGCTTCGCCGCTGGCGTGGACCGCAAGCGCTGGCTGCTGGAGCTGGAGAGCGGCACCCTCTTCTGACCGCGGGGCCGCGACATGGGACGGGCGTCTGACCTGGGCTGGCGTCTGACCCGGGCCCGAAGGCGGTTCAACCGCGCAGGTCCACCCGCCAGTTGTTGCTGCGCATGAACCGCCCGGGCGGGAACTCGAAGTCCGTCTGGCCGAGCAGCGTGAACCCGGCCTTCGCGCAGACCGCGTTGGAGGCGGGGTTGTCCACCGACGGGAAGGCGTGCAGATGGCGATGGGCGGCCTCGCGCCGGGCGGCGTCGACGGCGGCCCGGGCGGCGGCCACCGCGATGCCCCGACCCTGGTGGCCGGGCAGCACGTTCCACCCCATCTCGTGCACCGTCTCGCCCTCCCAGGTCCGGGTGCCGTAGCCGACCGTCCCGACCGCCTCGCCCTCGGGCAGCAGTACGATCCGGTACATGCAGCCCAGGCCGGACGGGACGAAGTCCAGGTAGCGCCCGTGCCGGACGAGCAGCTGCTCCTCGGTCTCCGGCCCGCCGACGTGCTTCTTCATCTCTGGCGTGTTGACCCCGCGCAGCAGCGTGAGGTCCGCGTCGGTCCAGGGCTCGATCCGTACTTCCACGGTGCTCATGCCGGGGACGGTAGCGCTCGTCGGCTGCGTCGACCAACGGTTTTACCCGGCCGAAGGCCCCTGCTCGGCGGTACCCGGCTGGGCCAGGGCGCGGGCGAGCTGCTCCAGCGCGGGCAGTGCGTGGACGACCGCCTCGCGGTCGGCCGGGTCGAGGGTGTCCAGGGCGGTGGCGATCCGGCGCTCGTGGGCGCTTTGCCAGTCGTCCAGCTGGCGCCGCCCGGCCGGGGTGAGCGCGATCCGGGCGGTGCGCCGGTCGCCGGGGTCGGCCTGGCGGTCCACGAACCCGGCCTCCAGCAGCTTGCCGACCAGCCCGCTGACGGTGTTGGGTGCGAGTCGCTGCCGGGCGGCGAGTTCGCCGACCCGCAGCGGTGCCGCGGCGAGCGTCTGGAGGAGCTCGACCTGCGCCATCGGCAGGGACTCCCACGGGTAGTCGGTGCGGATGCTGCTGCGCAGCGCGCGGCGCAGCCGGGTGACGGTGTCGGTCAGTCGCCGGGCGTGCTCGACCGCCGGGTCGGGGGTTTCGGCGGCGGGGTCGGGAACGTGCGGTGACGACGGCATGGCGGACAGCGTATCGCCTGGTACGGGGCGTTTCCGGGGCGCCGTCCGCCCCTCGGACGCGCAGTGTACGCAGTGCGAGACGTTTCGTGTCGCAGGACGATCGGCTCGTAGAGAGAACATGTCTGCATCCGATATATTCGTGGCATGAACGCCACCGCCCTTGCCGCGCGCCTGCTCACCGAGCGGCCCAGGCCCCGCGGCATCGCCGGCTGGCGCCATGCCCACTGGCTGGCCGTCGGCACGGTCTGCCTCGGCGCCTTCCTGGGTCAGCTCGACGCCAGCGTCATTGCCCTCGTCTTCCCAGCCCTCGGCCGCCACTTCGACGCGGGGTTCGCCGCCGTCGAGTGGGTCGCCCTCGCGTACCTGCTGGTCCTGGTCGCCCTGCTGGCCCCGATCGGCTGGCTGTCCGACCTGGTCGGCCGCAAGACCATGTACATCGGGGGCTTCGCCGTCTTCGGCCTCTCCTCGCTGGGCGCCGGATTCGCCGGCGGTCTGTGGATCCTGGTCGCCTGCCGGGCGGTCCAGGCCGTCGGCGCCGCGATGATGCAGGCCAACAGCGTCGCCCTGGTCGCCCGCGGCGTCCCGGAGCACGCGATGCGCCGCGCGCTCGGCATCCAGGCCGCCGCCCAGGGCCTCGGACTGGCGCTCGGCCCCAGCCTCGGCGGGCTGCTGGTGGAGCACGCATCCTGGCAGTGGGTGTTCTGGGTCAACGTGCCGATCGCGGTGTTCGGCATCGTGGCCGGCCGGTACCTGCTGCCCCGAACCCGAACCCGAACCCGCGTCCCGGGGGTGGTCCCGACACCGCGCGACGGCGAGCCGCGGGCGCCCCGCTTCGACCTGCCCGGCATGCTGCTGCTCACCGGCGCGACCACCGCGCTGCTGCTCGCCCTGTCCACCGCCTCCGGCCTGCCCCTGCCCGGCTGGGCCGTCGCCGTGCTGCTGCTCACCTCCGTCGTGCTGGCGCTGGCGCTGGTGCGCCAGGAGCGGCGGGCCGCCCGGCCGATCCTGGCGCCGGGGCTGGTGAACACCCCGGGCGTGCGGTCCGGGCTGGTGGTCGCGCTGATCGGCTACCTGCTGCTGTTCTGTCCGCTGGTGCTGGGCCCGGTGCTGCTCACCGGTGCGGGCTTGTCGACGGCCGCCGCGGGCCTGGTGGTCACCCTGCTGCCGGCGGCGTTCGCGGTCGCCGCGACGGTCGGCGGCGCGCTGCTGCCTCGGGGCTGGTCGGACCTGACCCGGTGCCGCTTGGGTGCGGGCCTCGCGGGCGCGGGACTGCTGCTGTTCGCCGTGCTGCCGGTCTCCGGCGCGACGGTGGCGGCCCCGCTGCTGGTCGCCGGGTACGGGCTGGGCCTGCTGCTGCCCGCCAACAACGCGTTGGTGATGCGGGCGATCCCGGCGGAGTGCTCGGCCGTCGGCGGCGGCATGGTGAACATGGCACGCAGCCTCGGCACCGCGCTCGGCATGGCGCTGTCCGTCCTCGGCGTCCACCTGGCGGGTGCGGCGTCCGGCGGGCGGACGGTGCTGATCGTCCTCGCCGTGGTCGCGGTGGCCGCCGCCGCGCTGACCCGGCCCGTCACCACCGGGGCCGGCCCCGCCGCTGCTACGCGGTGACGTTCAGGGCGTCCTGGGCCCGGTTCAGGCCGAGCCGCACCAGCGTCTCCAGGGCGTCCGCGCAGCGGTCCAACACCCCTGGCATCGCGGCCAGTTCGTCGTCCGAGAACTTCTTCAGCACGTGGTCGCCGATGCTCTGCCCCTTCGGCGGGCGGCCGATGCCGAACCGCAGCCGGATGAAATCGCGGGTGCCCAGCACCTCGCCCACCGAGCGCACCCCGTTGTGGCCGCCCGGTCCGCCGCCACGCTTCAACTTGCCGGAGCCGTACGCGAAGTCCAGGTCGTCCTGGACGACCACCAGGCGCTCGACCGGCACCCCGTGGCGGCGCAGCAGGGCGGCCACCGGGCGGCCGGACAGGTTGATGAACCACAGCGGCTTGGCCAGCAGCACCCGGCGGCCGTCCACCTCGATCTCCGCGACCAGGGTGGCGAGCCCGCGCCGACGGAACCGGCCGCCGTGCCGCTCGGCCAGCCGGTCCACGGTCAGGAAGCCGGCGTTGTGCCGGGTCAGCCGGAACCACGGGCCGGGATTGCCCAGGCCGGCGATCAGCCAGGGTGCGTCGGCGGTGGCCGTACCAGTGGTCATACGGGGTCTCCAGAGGTCGGGACGGCGTGACGGCCGGGGCGCGGTGGGGACGGTGCGGGACCGCCGCCGCGCCCCGGCCGTCCGGGAAAGCACTGCGGAACGGGGGAGCTTCGGTCGTCAGGACGCGGGCACGCCGGGGGCGGCGCCGCGCTCCTTGAGCATGTCGGTCATCAGCTCCAGCTCGGAGGTCTGGGCGACCACCATCGACTGGGCGAGCCGCTTCTCGACGTCGTTCTTCGCCAGGTCGACATAGCCCTGGGCCATCTCGACCCCGCCCTTGTGGTGCTCGACCATCAGCTGCAGGTAGAACACCTCGGCGTCCCGCCCGCTGAGCGAACGCAGCTTCGCCATCTGGGCGTTGGTGGCCATGCCGGGCATCAGCGAACCGTCGTGGGCCGCGTAGTCGTGGTCCATCCTCATCCACGCCATCGGCTTGGCGGTCGAGTGCTGCGACAGCCCCCACTGGTCGAGCCAGCCCGTCATCATCCCGCGCTGGTTGGCCTGCGTGTTGATGATGTCGAAGGCCAGGGTGCGGGTCGGCTCGTCGCCGGTGCGGTCCCGGACGATGAACGACAGGTCCACCGCCTGCTGGTGGTGGGTCGCCATGTCGCGCGCGAACCCGGCCTCGGGCGAGTCGTCCGCCGGGACGGCCACCGAGGCCGTGCCGGAGGCCGACGAGCCGCTCGCCACCAGGGCCGGCACCCCGAGCGCCAGCGCCACCGCGGCGGCCAGCGCGGCCGGCCACCACAGCCGCCGACGGCCGGGACGGGCCGCCGGCTCCTCGGTCGCCTTCGCTGCCGTCGCGTCCTCCTCCGGGAGGTCGGCCGCCGAGGCCTCCTCGGGGCGGGTCGCGTCGGCGGTCACATCTGCCCCATGGTGCAGGAGGCGCCCGGCTCCTGGGTCTGCTTGCCCTGGACGTACTTGGTGAAGAACTGGTTCACCCGCGGGTCGCTGGCGCTGTCCACGACCAGCTGGGTGCTCCAGGCGTTCAGGGTGATGGTGCCCTGCTCGTCCGGGTACGGGCTCATCAGCGAGTACGGGGTGGCCTTGACCTTGTCGGAGAGGGTCTTGATGTCCTCCGGCGTGGCCTTGCCGTTGTACGTCACCCAGACCGCGCCGTGTTCCAGCGAGTGGACGGCACGCTCGTTCTCGACCGGCTGGTCGTAGACGTGGCCCATGCAGTCCAGCCAGATCGCGTTGTGGTCGCCGCCGACGGGCGGGGTCATCGGGTAGTTGACCTTCTCCTTGACGTGGTTGCGGCTCAGGTCGCCGAAGGTCTTCACGCCCGGGATGTCCGCGTTGGCGGCGGCCTCCTTGTCCTTCTTCTTCTGGTTCTGGTCCATGACGATCCAGGTGCCGGTGGCGATCGCGCCGATCACCAGCACACCGGCCGCCACCGAGGCGATGACCTTGTTGCGGCGGTCGCGGCGCTCCTCGGCGGCGCGCAGCTCGGCGATGCGGGTGCGGCGGTCGGCGACGCCCTTGGCGCCGGGCTTGTCGGACTGCTTCGAGGCGGAACCCATGATGGTTGTCCTTGTCCCCGCCGCGCACGGCTGGTGGCGGCGGTCGGCTGTAGTGGGGGGAGGGGCGGACCCGCCGACGGCGAGCGTCGGCGGTGGGTTCCGCTCAGGACCGGTGGACCTGGAGTTCGTGCAGATCGGGCGCCGGGTGCGGGCCGTCCAGCAGCCCCGCGGGCACCACTCGGGGCAGCGCCTCGGGCGCCGGCGCGACGAGGGGTGAGACGGCGGGCTGCGGTTGCGGCGGCGGGTTCGGCAGTTGCGCGTCCTGCGGGCAGAACGGGTGGCTGGAGCAGCCGTTGTCGCGCGGCGGCTGGCCGTCGGCGGTGCACAGGATCCAGTGGTCCTGCTCCGCGGCGAGCCGCTGGTGGCGCTCGGACGCCCTGACGGCGTGGCCGGTGTGGGGAGTCTGCGCAGTGGCCTCCGCGGCGCTGACCACCGAGACGGCGCTCGCCGGGGCCGACGCAGGCCGGACGGGAGCGTCCAGCCCGTTCGCCTGGCCCGCGCAGGGCAGCGCCGTCAGCAGGGCGACCAGCAGCAGGACCAACAGCGCACCCGCCGGGCGGCCCGCCAGTGCGGCCCTCCCCGGTCGGAGCGAGCTGGGGGTCGACGCGGTCATGCGCACATTTAATCAGCCGAACGGGTGAAGCGATGCCCCTCATTGGGCCCCATTTTCAGCGGTCCCTGCCCTGCAATGTCCAGGAAACGCCCTGCTCGGGGCACATCCGGCAAGCCCGGACGGAACGGAAGCGAACACTGCGGGGGCGGCCCCCGCCACCGCCCGGCCGCGCCCCGACGAACCGCCTGGTGAGCGCGGTGGCCGGGATGATCCGTTCGGTGACCGGTTGTCGCCGAAACCCGGACAGGGTCGTTGCGCTTGGAGACAATGACGCCAGTCCGGCCCCGCCGGGGGCGGCGCGACCACGGACCGACCAGGAGCCGCCAGATGAGCAAGCAGGGTGCACCCGCACAGCCGCCCCGGCCGGGCGACGGCTGGTGGGACACGGTCTACGACGGCCCGGCGGGCACCCTTCCCGACACCCCGCACGCCGACCCGGGCGAGGGCAGTGTGGACGACTGGTTCGACACGGCGGTCGGGCTGATCGGGCAGCAGCGCACGGTGGGGCCGGAGGCCGCTCCGGGGGAGGAAGCGCCGGAGGCCGTCGCGGAGGCCGTCGCGGAGCCCGAGCCCGTCCCCGCGGTGGGTCGGGACAGCATCGACGACTGGTTCGACACCGCGATCGGCGTGATCGAGGGGACCGGCGGGATCGGCGGGATCGGACGCCAGCGCACCTCGACGGAGACCCATCAGTTCCCCGCCCCCTCCTTCGCCGCCGACGCGCCCCGGGCGGAGGCCGTTGCTGCGGCCGAGCCCGGTCCTGTGCCCGAGCCCGGGCAGGAGGCCCAGCAGGAGCCGGAGCCCGACGCGCCGCCCGCGCCGGTCTCCCTGGAGAAGCCCGCCCCGGCCCCCGCTCCCGAACCG
This sequence comes from Kitasatospora sp. NPDC001159, assembly GCF_053598235.1. Taxonomy (NCBI): domain Bacteria; kingdom Bacillati; phylum Actinomycetota; class Actinomycetes; order Kitasatosporales; family Streptomycetaceae; genus Kitasatospora; species Kitasatospora sp. NPDC001159. The sequence continues at coordinate 66,672 of NZ_JBSFJV010000028.1, read as the reverse complement.
GCGCCGGAACCGGAGCCCGCGGTTGCCGAGGAGCCCGCTTTCGAACCGGCGCCGGAACCCGCTCGCGCCCCTGAAACCGCCCGCGACCCCGACCCGGAGCCCGAGCCCGCCCCGCAACCCCCGGTCGCCAGGACCCCCACCCCCGAACCCGAGCCCGACCACGCCCCCCAGCCCGACCCGGAACCAGCGCCCCCCGTCCCCGACCCCCGCCTGGCCATCCGCGCGCCCCTCGCCGAGACCGGCCCCACCGTCCCGCACGTCGGCGAGCGCCCCCCGACCTACGGTCCCGAGCCGACGGCCGTACCGGAGACGGACCCGGGCTCGCTCGGCTCGGTCGTCCCGGACACCGCGCTGGAGGGCGCCCAGTACGGCAGCACCGTGCTGCGCGCCGTCTCCGTACGGGGCGACTCCGCCCGGTACCGGGGCGAGCCGCGCCGCGACAGCCTGCTGGTGACCAGGTTCGGCGACGGCCCCGATGGTCTGCTGCTCGCCGTCCTCGCGGGCTTCGAGCGCAGGGGCGACGCCGAGGACGAGGCGCTCACCGCGGAGACGGTCGCCGCCGCCACCGGCGAGGCCTGCCGCCAGCTGGCCGCCGCGATCGGGCGCAGCCGGGCCGGCCTGGCCGCCGATCTGCGCGACGGCGCCCGGGACCGGCTGCGCTACGGCCTCCAGCGCCTGGCCACCAGCGCCGCCGCCCCGCTGCGCGCGTTGGCGCCCCGGGCCGAGGGGGACGACACGCCGTCCCCGGCCTCGCTGCACTGTCTGATGGTGTCGCTGGACCCGGTGGCGGGCTACCGTGCGGCCTTCGGCGTCGGCCCGGGCGGGCTCTACCTGCTGCGCTCCGGCCACTGGATCGACGCCTACGCGGCCCGGCTGCTCCACCACCCGGACGGCCAGCCGGCGGCGCCGGACGGCCCGGTGCCGGACCCGCGCCCCTTCCGTTTCCGGCTGGTCCCCGCCACCCCGGGCGACATCCTGCTGCTCTGCAGCCCGGGCCTGGCCGGTCCGATCGCGGACGAGCCCGCCGTCGCCCACTTCCTCTCCGCGCACTGGGCGCACCCCCACCCGCCGGGCACGGTCGACTTCCTGCGCCAGGTCCAGGTCCGTGCCAAGGGCTACTCCGACGACCGCACGGCGGCCGCGATCTGGACCGAATGAGTCAATGCCCCTGCGCCGGAAGGCGGCCCGTAGGACGTCCGGTGCGTGCGGGTGAGCCCCGGCCGGTGCTCAGGCCCGCAGCAGGATGGTCGCGACCGCGGTGGCCTGGTCGAGGGCGGCGGGCCGGTCGGCCTCGGGCAGGCCGATGGCGATCGGGACGGCGAGGCCGTCGAGCAGGGCGCGCAGCTGGACGGCACGGTCGGCGGCGGGGCCGGGGGTGAAGTGGCCGGTGGCGGTGCCCTCCTCGATGAGGGCGACCAGGTCGGCCTGCCAGGGGGCCTCGATCTCCTGCTGGCCCTGGCGGATCTCGGCGCTGGCGGGGGAGCGGCCCCACACCTCGACCCAGAGGATCCAGCGCGGGTCGCCGGGCCCCTCGGGCAGGTAGAGGCGCAGGTAGGCGTCGAGGCGCTGCCAGGGGTCGGGGGCGTGGTCGGCGAGGGCCTCGCGGCGGCGGGCGCCGAGCTGTTCCTCGCTCCAGCGGAGGGTCTCCAGCAGCAGCTGGTCCTTGCTGCCGAAGTAGTAGAGCAGGTGCCCGGCGCTCATCTGGAGCTGCTTGCCGAGCCCGGCCATGGTGAGCTTGGCGAGCCCGTGTTCGGCGATCGCGGCCCGGGCGGTGGCGAAGACCTCCTCGCGGGGGCGCGCCGGCCGGCGCGGGCGGGCGTCCGCCATGTGCAGTGCTCTCCCTCGGTGGTGCGGAGCTCAGAAGGCTACCCGGGCGGGAGCGCGCGGCTCCCGCCCGGGGGCGGACGTCAGAGCGCCTTCGGCTGCTGCTGGGTGATGCAGTGGATGCCGCCGCCGTTGGCGAAGATCTCCCGGGCGTCGACGAGCTCGACGGTGCGGCCCGGGTAGGCCTTGGCGAGGATGTCGGCGGCCTCCCGGTCGCGCGGGTCGTCGAAGGCGCACAGCACGACCGCGCCGTTGGCCACGTAGTGGTTGATGTAGGAGTAGTCGACCGGCTCGCCGTCCTCGTCCAGCAGGACGGTGGGGGCGGGCAGTTCGATGACCTCCAGCGGGCGGCCCTGGGCGTCGGTGGAGGCGCGCAGGACGGCGACCAGCTCCCGGCAGACCTCGTGGTCCGGGTGGGCCGGGTCCGGCTGGACGTGGGCGACCACGACGCCCGGGCGGACGAAGGAGGCGACGATGTCGATGTGGCCGCGGGTGCCGAACTCGTCGTAGTCGCGGGTGAGTCCGCGCGGCAGCCAGATCGCCTTGGTGGTGCCGAGGAAGGCGTGCAGCTCGGCCTCGACCTCCTCCTTGGTCCAGTCGGCGTTGCGGCCCTCGCCGAGCTGGACGGTCTCGGTGACCAGCACCGTGCCCTCGCCGTCGACGTGGATGCCGCCGCCCTCGTTGATCAGCCGGGAGGCGAAGCGCCGAACGCCCGTCAGTTCGCCGATGTGTTCGGCGATGTGCTGGTCCTTGTCCCAGCGGGCCCAGGACTGCGCGCCCCAGCCGTTGAAGATCCAGTCGGCGGCGGCGACCGTGCCCTCGCCGTCGATCAGGAAGGACGGGCCGATGTCGCGCATCCAGGCGTCGTTGAGCGGGCGCTCGACGATCTCGACCCGATCGGAGACGTACCGGCGGGCGTCCGCCGTCTCACCGGTGTTGACGATCAGCATCACCGGCTCGTACCGGACGATGGTGTCGGCGACGGCCGCCCAGGCCTGGCGGGCCGCGTGCAGCTGCTCGGGGCCGTCGAAGGTGGGGTTGGCGGTCGGGAAGGCCATCCAGGTGCGGTCGTGGGGGTGCCACTCGGCGGGCATCCGGTAACCGAGGGAGGCGGGCGTGGGGGTGGTCATCATCAGGTCCTTGAGGGGGAGGATCAGAGGAAGTAGAGGCGGCTGAGCGAGACGCTGTCCGCGGGTTCGGAGCGCAGCGGCGAGCCGTCCAGCGAGACCAGCCCGGTCTCGGTGACCTCGACCTGGCCGATCCGGGCGTTGCGCACCATGTCGCGTGGCCCGATGCCGCGGGTGCCCCGGACGCCGACGCGGCGGCGGCGGGTGGGCAGTCCGTCGGCGGGGCGGTCGAGGTAGGCACCGTCGGCGGCGGCCCGGGCGACGAAGGCGACCGAGATGTCGGCGGCGGTCGCGCCGTGGGCTCCGAACTGCGGTCCCAGGACGAGCGGTTCGCAGCGGTCGGTGGAGGCGTTGGGGTCGCCGACCACGCCGTACGCGGGGAAGCCGGCCTTGAGGACGAGCTGCGGCTTGGCGCCGAAGTGGTCCGGGCGCCACAGCACGAGGTCGGCTAGCTTGCCGATCTCGATCGAGCCGACCTCGTGGGAAAGGCCGTGCGCGATGGCCGGGTTGATGGTCAGCTTGGCGATGTAGCGCAGCACGCGCTCGTTGTCGTCGCCGCTCTCGGTCGTCCCGTACGAGCCGGTGCCGTCCAGCGGGCCGAGTTCGGTTTTCATCTTGCCGGCCATGGCGAAGGTGCGGCGCACCGTCTCGCCGGCCCGGCCCATGCCCTGGGCGTCGGAGGAGGTGATGCCGATGACCCCGAGGTCGTGGAGGACGTCCTCGGCGCCCATGGTGCCGGCCCGGATGCGGTCGCGGGCCATCGCGGCGTCGCCGGGCAGGTCGACCTTGAGGTCGTGCGCGGAGACGATCATGTCGAAGTGCTCGCCCAGCGCGTCCCGGCCGAACGGCAGGGTGGGGTTGGTGGAGGAGCCGATGACGTTCGGCACGCCCGCCATCTTCAGCACGTTGGGGACGTGCCCGCCGCCGCAGCCCTCGATGTGGAAGGCGTGGATGGTCCGGCCCTCCAGCACCTTCAGGGTGTCCTCGACGGAGAGGCACTCGTTCAGGCCGTCGGTGTGCAGGGCGACCTGGACGTCGTACTCCTCGGCGACCCGCAGCGCGGTGTCCAGGGCGCGGGTGTGGGCGCCCATGTCCTCGTGCACCTTGAAGCCGGAGGCGCCGCCCTCGGCCAGCGCCTCGATCAGCGGGGCGTCGTCGGAGGACGAACCGCGGCCCAGGAAGCCGATGTTGACGGGCCAGGCGTCGAAGGCGTTGAACGCATGGCGCAGCGCCCAGGGCGAGTTGACGCCGACGCCCCAGACCGGGCCGAACTCCTGGCCGATGATCGTGGTGACACCGGAGGCGAGCGAGGCCTCCATGATCCGCGGCGAGAGCAGGTGGACGTGGGTGTCGATGGCGCCGGCGGTGGCGATCAGGCCCTCGCCGGAGACGATGGTGGTGCCGGTGCCGACCACCACGTCCACGCCGTCCAGGGTGTCCGGGTTGCCGGCCCGGCCGATCGAGGCGATCCGGCCGCCGATCAGGCCGATGGACGTCTTGCGGATGCCCTGGACCGCGTCGATCACCAGCACGTTGCTGATCACCACGTCGCAGGTGTCGCGGACGGCGGCGGGCTTGAGGTGCAGGCCGTCGCGGGCGGTCTTGCCGAAGCCGGCCAGGAACTCGTCGCCGGGCGCCTGGGAGTCGGACTCCACGCGGACGATCAGGCCGCTGTCGCCGAGCCGGATGCGGTCCCCGGCGCGCGGGCCGTGCACGGAGATGTAGTCGTGGGGGGAAATGGCGGTCATGCTCCCACCTCGTTGCGCTCGGCGGGCCACGCCCGCGTGGCAGCTCTGTTCGACTGCTCGCTTCGCTCACTCATGAGGGCACCTCGGTGTCGTCGAAGCTGGTCAGGTAGCCGGTCGCGCGGGCCTTCGCGAGGGCGGCCTCCTTCGCGCCGGGCGCGTCCAGGGGCCCGTCCACGAGCCCCGCGAAGCCGATCGCGACCCGCTGGCCGCCGATCGGCACCAGGCCGACCTCGACGGTGGCGCCCGGGTCGAAGCGCACCGAGGAGCCGGCCGGGACGGCCAGGTGGGTGCCGTAGGCGGCGGCGCGGTCGAAGGCCAGGCGCGGGTTGGCCTCGAAGAAGTGGAAGTGCGAGGTGACCGAGATCGGCACCTCGGAGGTGTTGTGGACGGGGAGCAGCAGTGTCTCCTCGACCGGGTCGTAGCCGACGCCGTCGCCGATCAGCGCGCCGCCGGGGGCGTCGTCGCCGAGCGAGCCGGCCCCCTTGAACGGGTCGTTGATGACGGCGAGGCGGGTGCCGTCCTCGAACACGGCCTCGACCTGGACGACGTTGACCACGTCCGGTACGCCGGGCAGTACGTCGTCGGCGGTCAGCACGGAGCGGCCGGCTTCGATGGCCTCGGCCAGGCGCCGGCCGTCGCGGGCGGCCTCGCAGACGGTGTCCGCGATCAGGGCGGTCGCCTCGGGGATGTTGAGGCGCACGCCCCGGGCGCGGCGGGCGCGGGCCAGTTCGGCTGCTGTGAAGATCAGCAGCCGGTCCCGCTCGGTGGGGGTCAGTCGCACGGTTCCTCGCTCGCTCGTCGCCGGGGAGGGGGTCGGCTCGGGGCCGGGGGCTTCCGGGGTGATGTTCGGACCATCGTTTAGAACGTCGTTCAAACATCTCGGGACATTGAACCCGGACCGGGCCGCCCTGTCCAGCGTTGCCGCTCCGGCCGGGTCCGGCCTGTCGGGCGGGTGGCGAGGGTGAGGGCGGGCGCCCGGCGGGGTGGGGGCAGGGTGTTCGGCGGGGGGAGCGGGGCCCGGCGCGCGGCGGTGGCGGAGGCGGGGCGCGAGGTCCGGCGCGCAGTCCGTACGGGCGCCGGGTGTGCGCGGGATCGGGTGGGGGCGGGCTCGAAAACTGCCTCTGCGCTTCGCAAACCTGTCCGGCGCGGGCAGTTGGATCACGTGAACCTCCCCGTGCCCCTTTCACCCCACGTGATCGGACGCACACTGTTGCAAACGCCGTCAACTGGGCATGAGGATGGTGGTCAGAACGAGGGGGCCACCCGGCCGGCGGGGGATCCGGAGGCGGGGGCCCGGATTTGAGGGCGGGGGCATGTGTTGATGGACGGTCAGTCGCGATTCCCGAGGCAGCGGACGAGTTCGGGCGACGCCTACCGGTCCGGGTCGGCCCAGGGCCCGGCGGTCGGCACCGGGACGACCGTGTCGGGCGCGTCGGCGCCCGGGTGCGCCTTGCACCGCCGGCTGCATCTGACGCTCGACCCGGCCGACCTGATCGCGGTCGGCGCGGTCCGGCACCGGCTGCGTACGGCGCTGAGCCACTGGGGGGTGCCGGAGCTGTCCGACACTGCCGAGCTGCTCTCCTCGGAGCTGGTCACCAACGCGCTGCTGCACACCGGCAAGGGCGCCGTCTTCGACGCGGTGCTCGGCTCGGACAGCCGGCTGCGGGTCGAGGTGCAGGACGGCGCGAGTCGGCTGCCCGGGCGCCGCCGCGCCCCGGAGGCCGAGTACGCGACCTCGGGGCGCGGCCTGACGCTGGTGGAGGCGCTCGCGGACTCCTGGGGGGTGCAGCTGAGGGGCGACGGCAAGGTCACCTGGTTCGAGCTCGCCCTGCCGTAGGCACTGCCGCGAGTCCCACCGTGAGCCCGAGCGCCGCGCCACTCGCACACACCGCCCGCACGATTGTTCGTCATCGATTGATCCGCTCTCGAAGCAAGCCCTGAACAGAAGGCGGAAGGCAAGATTTCCGGCCCGTTGCCATTGCCGCTCGGCCGAACATTGGCCAGGATGGTGGGAATGTGTGTCCACGTGCGGGAAGCAGCGGGGAGACCGAACCTCGACTGACCACCGTCCGTCGGCACCGTCCGATCCAGCACGACCCATCACATCGCCACGCGGCCCGTCCGGACGGTCGGCGCGGTCCGCCACGGCAGCGGCAGGAGCAGCATGCCCACTGAGCCCGAGTCGCCGGGGCCGGCGCTTCCTCCCGGCGCGTCCGCCGTGGAGCCGCTGCCAGCCGCCCGCCCGCCCGCGCAGGCCACGCGGCGGAACCCGCTGCGCACACCGCCCGTGCTCGCCTCCGGTCGGCTGGCCCCGGTGCTGTCCGGCGGACTGCCGCCCTCCTCCGCCGACACCATGCCGGACTGGCTGGAGCCCGCGATGGCCGCCAACGGCATCGGCTCCTTCGACTGGGACATCCGCCGCGACATCCTGGAGGGCGACCAGCGCGCCTGCACGATCATCGGCCTGGACGACGTCGAGCGCGGCCGCTTCGACCGAACCGCCGCCTCCTTCCTCTCCCTGCTGCACCCCGAGGACGCGCCCGTGGTGCGCCGCCGGGTCGAGCGCGCGGTGACCGAGCTGGGCCAGTGCGGCGCCTACTACCGCACCGTCGGGCCGAACGGCACCATGCGCGCGGTGCGCTTCCGCGGCCGGGTGCTCGCCGACGCCTTCGGCCGCGCCTCCCGGATGGTGGGCTTCGTCTGGGACGCCACCGTCGAACTGCACAAGCGCGACCGCGCGGACCGGCTCGCCCTGTTGCGCGAGGAGCGCTCCCGGTTCATCAAGGAGGCCGCCCGCGCCCTCTCCGAGGCGGTCACCGTCCGGGACGTGGCCCGGGTCTTCACCGAGCTGCCGCTGCCCGGACTTCCGCCGGACGGCCTGGTGCTCGCCTCCTTCGAGGCCGGCCGTGCGCAGATCCTCGGCGCCTGCGGCTACCGCTCCGAGTCGCTCGCGGTCTGGGACCGCGCCGTGCTGCCGTCCGGCCACCCCGCTGCCGAGGCGCTCCGGCACCGCGCCCCGGTCTTCGTCTCCAACCGCGAGGAGTTCCGCGCGCGCTACGGCGACGTCTGGGAGCAGACCAGCCGCACCGGCCGCGGCTCCTGGGCCTACCTGCCGCTGGTGGCCAGCGGCCGGGCGATCGGCGTCTGCGTGGTCAGCTTCGACGACGAGCGCGAACTGGACGCGGACGAGCGCACCCTGCTCACCACCCTGGGCGGGCTGGTCGCCCAGTCGCTGGCCCGGGCCCGGCTGCACGACGCCGAGCACGAGCTGGCGGCCGGGCTGCAGCGGGTGATGCTGCCCCGCACCGTCCCCTCCATCCCCGGGGTGACCACCGCCGTGCGCTACCTCGCGGCCGGCTCCGGCCTGCAGATCGGCGGCGACTGGTACGACGTGGTGCCACTGCCCGGCGGGCACGTCGGCCTGGTGATCGGCGACGTCCAGGGCCACGACGTGCACGCCGCCGGCATCATGGGCCAGCTGCGGATCGCGCTGCGCGCCTACGCCGCCGAGGGCCACCCGCCCGCCGCGGTGATGGCCCGTGCCTCCCGCTTCCTCGCCGACCTGGACACCGACCACTTCGCCACCTGCACCTACGCCGAGGTCAACGTGGACTACGGCGTGGTCTACGCGGTGCGGGCCGGCCACCTCGACCCGGTGGTGCGCCGCGCCGACGGCACCGCCGCCGTGCTGCCGGTGGCCGGCGGGCTGCCGCTGGGCATCGACCCGGACCAGGAGTACCGGGTCACCCGGTTCAGCCTGGACCCGGGCGAGACCGTGCTGCTGTGCACCGACGGCCTGGTCGAGGCGCGCGGCATGGACCTGGACGAGGGCATCGGCCGGCTCACCCGGGCACTCGCCCGTCCGCTGCGGGCCGTCGAGGTGGCGGCCCGCGACCCGCTGGAGGACCTGGCCGACCGGATCGCCTCCCAGGCCGCCGACTCCAGCGAGCGCGAGGACGACATAGCGCTGCTGCTCCTGCGCTGGGACGGCCCGGCAGGCGGGCTCACCACCCAGCAGCTGCGCCGCCGGATCGGCCAGGCCGACCTGGCGCGGATCGCCGAGGTCCGCGCCGAACTGCGCGACGCGCTGCGCCGCTGGGGCGTCGCCGAGTTCATCGACACCGCCGAGTTGCTCTCCTCCGAGCTGGTCACCAACGCCATCCGGCACACCGACCGTGACGCCATGTTCACCGCCCGGCTCTACCGCGAGTCGGCTTCGGACGGCGGCCGGGCCCGGCTGCGGGTCGAGGTGGAGGACGAGTCCGACCTGTGGCCCACCCGCCGCACGCCGGGGGAGCAGGCTTCCTCCGGCCGCGGCCTGATGCTGGTTGAGGCACTGGCGGACGCCTGGGGCGTGGAGCCGCGCGGCTCCGGCAAGCGGATGTGGTTCGAACTCAGCGGGGCGAGTGCCGCCTAGCGACCGTCTGACACCGACCGGGACGGGCGCGGCCCGAAGGGGCGTAAGGGACGCGGTGTCCGTGCCGCTCCCGCCGAGCGCGGGTCGGCTCCTTGGAACCGACCCGGCGCTCGTCCTCAGGCCCTCGGTCCGGGAGTGATGCCGTCGACGTGATCCCGGGAGCCCGTCAGCCGAACTGCTGCTCCAGATCCTTGAGTTTGCGCTCCAGCGAGTCCAGCCGGGGCACCGTGACGGTGTCCTCGTCCACGGTGAGGTCGATGGTGCGCCGCTCCGGACGGGCCGGCAGGCCCGGCTGGACGACGGCGCCGTCGGCCGCGCCGACCTCGCGCGGCTCGCCCTCACGGGAACCCGCGGCACCGGCCTCGGGCCGCTCCGGCCCGGGCCCGCCGGCTATGGCGGGCTCCGAGCCGGACTCCAACTGCCGTGGGGCGCCGCCGCGTCCGCGCCAGTGGCCGTTGCTCCGGTTGATCGCCCGGATCTCGGCCCGCTCGCGGCGGCCCGCCAGCTTGCGGCGCTCCTTCTCCAGCACCCGTTCCCGCTTGTCCTCGCGGACCTCGTCGACCGCCTCGTCCAGGCTGCGCACGCCCTCCAGCAGCATCAGCGACCAGGCCGCGTAGGTCTCGCGCGGGGCGCGCAGCCAGCGGACTATGCGGATCTGCGGCAGCGGGCGGGGCACCAGGCCCTGTTCGCGCAGCGCGGCCCGGCGGGTCTGCTTGAGCGCGCGGTCGAACAGGACCGCCGCGGACAGCGACATGCCGGAGAAGAACTGCGGGGCGCCGGCGTGGCCGAAGCCGCGCGGGGCGTGCACCCAGTTGAACCAGGCCGAGGCGCCGGCGAACAGCCAGACCAGCAGCCGGGAGCCGAGCGCGGCGTCGCCGTGGCTGGCCTCACGCACGGCGAGCACCGAGCAGAACATCGCGGCGCCGTCGAGCCCGAACGGGACGAGGTACTCCCAGCCGCCGGAGAGGCCGAGGTTCTGCACGCCGAAGCCGACCAGCCCGTGGAAGGAGAGCGCGGCAGCGACGCCGGCGCAGCAGAACAGCAGCGTGTACGAGGCGGCGCCGTAAAGGGACTCCTTGTGGCGGCGCCGTTCCTCGGAACGCTCCCAGGAATCCGCGCCGCCGGCGGTCGCGGATCCCCGGCTCCGGGCCAGGGCCACCAGGAGCGCGCTGACCAGCAGCCCAGCAACCCCGGTGACGGCCCAGCCGAGCGGTATGTCGGACAATTTCATCGCCGGAACCAGCCTCGCTTTCCTGCGTCGCGTTCCTGCGTCGTGATGGCGGGGACCATCATGACGGATGCTCGGCGGGCGAACGGCTGATTTGCTGTCAATGCGCCGAGGAGAGGGATTTCTGATCCGGCGGCAATCGGATTGTCTTATGAATATGAAGCGGATTGTTCCCGAAATCGCGGGCTTTTCGGACTCGGAATCGGACGGATTTCCGTCAACTCCGCGTGACATCGGGGTGGGCGGCTCAGCGCCGCCGGATCCGGGGGCAGCCGCCGCACATGTCCTTGGGCTCCACGGTGTACACGAGGCAGCAGCTGGCCCGGGCTCGGTCGGTGTCCGAAGCGCCCGGTGTACCACGCGAAGCACCGGCGCGGTCGGGCGCCGGGTCCGCGAAACCGGCGCCCGGGGTGAAGGGGGCCGGGACGGGAGCGGGATTCCGGCCCGCGTCGGGCGCGCGCGCGGGCTCGGCGGGCGCGGTGGATTCCGCCGGCCCGGTCGGCTCCCCGGGCGCCAGCAGCGCGGTCAGCTCGGCGCGCGCCCGCTCCTGCTCCCCGAGCAGCCCGCCCGCGTACCCGAGCCCCTCCACCACCGCGTCGGTGGCCATCGCCCACAGTACCCGCGGCCCGCGTCGCACCTCCGGCCCGAAGGCGGTCAGCACCGGCCCGAGGAACTCGGCCAGCGCGCACCGGAGTTCGGCGGCCAGCGCGTGCGCGTCCGCCGCCGTGCGGGCCTGCGGGGAACCGGCCGCCGGGTCGTCCGGCAGGCAGACGAAGGACTCCGGGCGGACCGTCAGCTCGACCGAGTTCGGGCCGCGGTGGACCGAGACGTCGTCCAGGCCGAGCAGCGGGACGCGCCGCTCCAGGAACCACGGCACGGTGAACAGCAGCGAGACCGGCCAGACGAAGCGGTGCAGCCCGAAGCCCGCCGCCACGTCCGGGCGCAGCGGCTGCCCGTAGCGGGCGAGGCCCTGCCGGGCGTCGTGGGCGACCAGCTCGCGCACCGCCCCGGGGTCCGCGACCAGGGCGGCGGCGGTCAGCCGGCCCTCGCCCCGCCGGGGCGGGGCGCAGCGCACGCTCACCGCCGGGGTGAGCACGGCCAGCCGGTGGTACGACGGCGCGCAGGGGGCGGGGGAGTCCGACGCGGGGTCGTGGGCGTGCGCCTCGGTGGTGCGGGGGGCGCACGGCGCGGGGTCGGGCCGGGTGCTGCTCGCGGTCATGGGCGGGCCCCATCGGGTCGACCGGGGCCGCCGCTGGACCGCCCGGCGGGCCCGGACGCCACGGCGACCGGGCCCGGCCGGACCTGGGCGCGGCGGTGCCCGGGGAACGGCAAGCCGACCTGTCCGGGGCGCTGCTCCCCCCGGACAGGTTAGGCTCACCTTAGCTGATTGTCCCCCGGGTCTCGCTGGTGATGCGTCCGTCCGGGGTGGGCCCCGGCGCGCGGGCGGTGCTCGGGGGCGTGGCGGACAGCTGGCGTGCGAGCCAGACCGGCACGCCGCCCAGGACGTGCACCAGCCGGGCGGCCTCGGCGCGCAGCCGCGTCGCCTCGGCCGGCTCGGACACCTCGGCGAGCGCAGCGAGCGCCGGCGCCACCCCCACCGTGAAGCCGAGTTGCTCGCGCAGCCGCAGCGAGGCGTCGAACCCCTCCCGGGCGTTCCCGCGGTCCCCGCGCGAGAGCGCCAGCGCGGCCAGATGCCGCCAGGTGTACGAGCGCAGCAGTTCGTCCCCCCGCTCGCCCGCGCCCTCGTGCGCCCTCCGGTAGGCGATCCAGGCGGCGCTGCGGTCGCGCAGCAGGTTCTCGGCGACCAGTCCGCGCCGGAAGTCCAGCAGCGGGCGGCCCGGCGCGTCCGGCGGCAGCAGGGCCGAGGTGCGGCCGAGCGCGGCCTGGGCCTCGTCCAGTCGGTCGCGCGGGCCGAGCACGCTCGCCAGGTACGCCAGGAAGCCGCGGGCGCAGGCGGCGGCCGCGCGCTGCTCGGTGCCCTCCGCCAGGGCCTCGGCCAGTCGCAGCGCCTGTTCCGCCTGGGTCCAGTGCGCGGCGGTGAACAGGCACCGCTCGATGAGGAGTTCGGCTCGTGCGAGGGCGGCCGTCGGGTCGTGTTCGGCGGCCGGGCGCAGCAGTTCGGCGGCCTCCTGCCAGCACCCCCGGGATCGCAGCCGCCACACGGTGTCGCCCGGTTCCTCCGCTGCCGCCCGCCCCCGCCCGTCCGGATCGCTCGGGCCCCATCCGTGCTCCGACAACGCCACCTCCTTGTGTGCGCCATCCGGCAAGGGCGCGGACCTGTCCCTGAGGCCCGGCCGTCACGGTCCGTTCGCATGGTGACGGCAGGGCGAAAGGCCCACGCTGTGGCGGCAATTCAACACGGGGGTGAGCTTGTGCACCAGATCACGAGCGGAGGTTGTTGCTTTTGGTGGGGAAATGATCTAGTGGGGGCGGTCAGGAGGTCCAGCCGGTCTCCATCAGGGCCTCGGCGGCGCCGTTGGCGGGCTGCGGAACGCCGGCCAGGTCCAGGCTGAACAGGGCGACCAGCAGCTGTTCGCCGCGTACGGTGGCCTGGTGCGAGTAACCGGCCAGGGTGAACATGGCGGCGGCCGTCTCCTCGGCGTGCAGGGTCTGCAGCCACAGGCACTCGACCGACTTCACGTCGGCCGGCTCGGTCCAGGTGTCCACCTGGGCGACCATCCGGCTGCCCAACAGGGTCACCCCGTCGCGCTCCTGAGCCTCGGTCAGCTCCAGGTCGTCGAAGCCCAGCCACTCCAGGTAGCGGGCGGCGGTGAACACCGCGTCCTGCGAGGTACGCACCGGGTGCGGGCGGAACGGCGTGCGGTGGCGGAACGGGCGGGAGCGCCCGGCCGAGCCCCCGGGCGGCGCGGGCGGGGCCGGCACCGGGGCGCCCATCGGGTGGGCCGGGTGCGGGCGGGAGGCCTGCGGGCCGGGGGCGGCGAGCGGGCTGGTCGTACCGCTGCCCAGCCGGGTGGCGCGGTCCACCGGCAGTCGGACGGTGGCCCCGCAGTTGCAGGTGAACTCGGGCTGTGGCCACTGGTCGGAGCGGCCGCAGTGCGGGCAGCGCATGCTCAGCCAGGAGTCCTCCCAGGACCGGAACCGCACCTGCACCGGCACCCCGCCGCGCAGCAGCGGCACCTTCAGCGAGGCGCCGCACGGACACGGCAGCGACGGCGGCTCGTACAGGTGCTCGCGGCGGCAGGCAGGGCAGCGGATCGCCCGGGCGCTACCGCCCGCCCCGGGCCCTGGCCGCGCGGGGTCGTGTCCGGTGAAATCGTCGGGCAGTCCTGCCATCGCGGGCTCCGTCCGTCGGTGTCGGGTGGGTGGGACGGTTCCCATGCTCCCCGAAATGCCCGGTTCTGGGCGCGGAATGGGGCAATCCTCAGGGACGGATCAGGGAACACCGCCCGGCAGGGGCGATGCCGACACCCATCGCAGGGAGGACGCGGTCGGCGTACGGAGGATGCTCAGTGCGCGGACCAGCGTTCCAGGTCCGCGGGGGTGTCCAGGTCGTTCGGGACGGCCACGTCCGCGCACTCGACCAGGACCAGTTCCCCGGCGTGCGCCGCCAGCAGGGCGCGGGCCCCGGCGTCGCCGGTGGCCCCCGCGGCCGCCTCCGCGAAGTGCCGGGCGCCGATCAGCACCGGGTGCCCGCGCCGCCCGTCGTACGCCGCCGCGGCCAGCTCGGCGCCCGTTCGGTGCGCGGCCAGCAGCCGGGCCACCGCGGCCGGGGTGACGCCCGGGGTGTCCACCAGCATCACCAGCACCGCCGGGGCCCCGGGCGGCAGGGCGGCCAGCCCGGCCCGCAGCGAGGAGCCCATGCCGTCCGCCCAGTCCGGGTTGGCCACCAGCCGGCAGCCCGGCAGGTGCGCGGTGGCCCGCACCCGCTCGCCCTCCGCGCCGAGCACCACCGTCACGTCCGGGCAGCCGCCGGCCCGTACGGTGGCCACCGCGTGTTCCACCAGTGGACGGCCCGCGTACCGGACCAGCGCCTTGGGCCGCCCGCCGAGACGGCGCCCGCCCCCGGCGGCGAGGACGAGGGCCGGGACGGCGGCTGCTGCGTTCTGCATGGGCCCAGCCTGCCCGGTGGGGCCGGGGCCGCGCAGCACCCCCGCGGTTGTACGAATCCACAAGGCGAAGGCGCAGGTCGCGGGCGGTCCCCGGCTGTTCGGCCGCTGGCCCCGTGGGCGCCCGCCCTCTGTACTGGGTCGGTGAACACCGCACCGCACACCGAGCCGCGGCGCCCGCTGGTGGACCGCTTCGGCCGGGTCCACACCGATCTGCGGGTCTCGCTGACCGACCGCTGCAATCTGCGCTGCACGTACTGCATGCCGGCGGAGGGGCTGGACTGGCTCGCCCGGGCCGCGGTGCTCGACGACGACGAGCTGGTGCGGCTGGTGCGGATCGCCGTGCAGCGGCTCGGGATCCGCTCGGTGCGGCTGACGGGCGGGGAGCCGTTGCTGCGGCGGGGAGTGGTGGGGCTGGTCGGGCGGCTGGCGGCGCTGGGGGTGGAGCTGTCGCTGACGACCAACGGGATCGGCCTGGCCCGTACGGCTGTCGGGCTGCGGGAGGCGGGACTGGGGCGGGTGAACGTCAGCCTGGACACCCTGCGGCCGGAGCGCTTCGCGGCGCTCACCCGGCGGGAGCGGATCGGCGATGTGTTCGCCGGGCTGGCGGCGGCGAAGGCCGCCGGGCTGGACCCGGTGAAGATCAACGCGGTGCCGGTGCGCGGGGTGAACGAGGACGAGATCGTCCCGCTGGTCGAGTTCGCCGTCGAGCACGGCTACCGGATGCGCTTCATCGAGTCCATGCCCCTGGACGCGCAGGGCGCTTGGGAGCGCGACGCGATGGTGACGGCGGACGAGATCCTGGCGCGGCTCGGCGAGCGCTTCGACCTGGTGCCGGCCGGGCGGCACGGCAACGCCCCCGCGGAGGAGTGGCGGATCGCCGGGACGCAGGCGGTGGTCGGCGTGATCGCCTCGGTGACCCGCCCGTTCTGCGGCGGCTGCGACCGGGTGCGGCTGACCGCCGACGGGCAACTGCGCAACTGCCTGTTCGCCACGGAGGAGTCCGATCTGCGCGCCCTGCTGCGCGGCGGCGCGGACGACGACCGCATCGAGGCCGCCTGGCGGACCTCGGTGGCGGGCAAGGGCCCCGGACACTCCGTCAACAGCGCCGAGTTCGTCCGCCCCGACCGCCCGATGTCCGCCATCGGCGGCTGACAGCCGGCGGAGTGCGAGCTTCGGCATGCTCCTTGGGCCCCCGGGGCGTCGGCCGATTCCTCAAACGACCTCCCGGGCGACCCCCCGGGTGGGTATCAGGCGGGTGCGGTGTGCCCTGGGCCGGGGGCGGGTGGTATTCGTGGGCGGTGGCCCCGATGATCCCCCGCCTGCCGCGGCGCGCCCTGCCCGCCCTCGCGGCCCTCCTGCTCGCCCTGTCGGCCGGCTGCACCGGCCCGGGCGGTCGGCGCGCCTCGGGCGCCCCGACCACCCGCCCGCCGCTCGCCGAGCGGGTCGCCGTCAGCGCCTCCCCGGTCCTGAAGGGGTTCTACGACCAGCGGATCGACTGGACGCCCTGCCCCGACCAGGGCGACGGCGACCAGGACGAGCCGGTCGTGCAGTGCGCCACCCTCAAGGTCCCGCTGGACTACGCCGACCCCGGCGGTCGCACCATCGGGGTCGCCGTCGCCCGGGTGCCCGCCGCCGACCCCGACGCGCGGCTCGGCTCCCTGCTGCTCAACCCCGGTGGGCCCGGCGGCTCCGGCGTCGGCATGGCCCGCTGGCGCTGGAAGGGCTACGGCCCGCTGCACGACCACTACGACCTGGTCGGCTTCGACCCGCGCGGCGCCGGCGACACCACCCCCGTGCGCTGCCTGGACGACCGCACCCGCGAGGAGTGGACCAGCACCGACGACCCGGCCTACGACCACGGCCGGATCCTCGCCGACGCCTGCCGGGCCCGGCACGCCGACCTGCTGCCGCACCTCGGTACCCGCGACAGCGCCCGGGACATGGACGTGCTGCGCGGCGCCCTCGGCGAGCGCAAGCTCGACTTCCTCGGCCTCTCCTACGGCACCTACCTCGGCGTCCTCTACGCCGAGGAGTTCCCCGACCGCACCGGCCGGCTCGTCCTCGACGGCGCCGTCGAGCGCAGCACCGACCTGGTGCACCTCAACGGCGAACAGGCCGTCGCCACGGAGGCCGAGTTCCGCGCCTTCGCCGCCGGCTGCGCCGCCGACGGCGGCTCCTGCCCGCTCGGCAGTGACCCGGCCACCGCCCCGAACCGGCTCGCGGACTTCCTCGACGGCCTCAAGGACCACCCGCTGCGCGCATCCGACGGCCGTACCGTCACCGCCACGCTCGGCTGGGCCGGCGTCATCGACGCGCTCGACGACGGCGCCCGCTCCTTCCAGCGGCTGCGCGGCGCCCTCGAACCGGCCCTCGCCCACGGTGACGTCGACGAACTGCTCAAGCTCGCCGACGGCGCCAACGGCCGTGGGGGGGACGGCCGTTACGAGACCGCTGCGGACGCCTTCGCGGCCATCCACTGCGCGGACGCCCCGATGGCGCCCACCGGGCAGGAGGTGGACGCGGCCCTCGCCGATCTCGCCGCCAAGGCCCCGCTGACCACCCGGCACGACCCCGGCGCCACCCTGTTCCTCCCGGACTGCCGCCCCTGGCCCTACCGTTCGCCGGAGCGGCCGCACACCGTGACCGCGCCCGGCAGCGCCCCGATCCTGGTGGTCGGCTCCACCGGCGACCCGGTCACCCCCTACCCGTGGGCGCGGCGGATGGCGGCCGGACTGCCGCACGCCGTGCTGCTCACCCGCGACGGCGACGGGCACACCGCGTACGACAAGAGCGGGTGCGTGCGCGACGCCGTCACCGCGTTCCTGGTGGACGGCCGGATGCCGGCGGCCGGGACGCGCTGCCCGTCCGACTGACGGTGCACGCGAAGGGGGCGCACCGCGCGAACGCGGTACGCCCCCTGGGGAGTCGGGGTCAGGACTTCGGAGCCGTCAGGTCGTAGAAGGTGGCGCCGCCGACCGTCTTGGCGGTGAAGTGGCTGGTCACCCAGGCCTCGATCTGGGCGGACTCGGTCTGCTGGCCGCCCTCGTCGCCTTCGCCGCCCGCGCCGCCGAAGCCGCGGCGGGAGCCGCCGCCGATGAACCAGTGCACCTTGCCCTCCTGGACGTACTTCTGGAAGTCGGCCAGGCTGAGCGAGGGGTCGGTCCCGTTGAAGCCGCCGAGCGCCATCACCGGCTTGCCGGTGGCGAGCTGGTAGCTCGCGGCGTTCTGCGAGCCGCTGGTGGCGGCCGCCCAGGTGTAGTGGTCGGCGTCCTGCGAGACCAGGGCCGCGGCCTCGTCGCTGACCTTGGTGCCGCCCAGCAGGCCGCCCATGCCGCCGCCCATGCCGCCGGGACCGCCCATACCCTCGGGGTCCTGGGCACCGGGGAAGCCGTTGCCGCCGGGGAAGCCGTTGGCACCGGGGAAGCCGCCCGCGCCGCCGCGCTCGTGGCGGCCGCCGGAGCCGTCACCACCGTTGCCGCCCGGGAAGCCGTTCTGCCCGTGCGAGCCCTGGCCGCCCGCGCCGCCGCCGGGGAAGCCGTTCTGCCCGTGCGAGCCCTGGCCACCGGGGAAGCCGCCCGGGAAGCCCTGGCCGCCCTGACCGCCCTGGCCGCCCTGTCCGAACATCCGGCCGTTGCCCGGGAAACCCTTGGCGCCACCGGCGCCCTTGCGTCCCGCGCCGCCCGGCCCGAACGCGCCCTTCACGGAGGGCCCGGCGGTGATGATCGAGCCGTTGTGGGCGGTGTCCACGGTGTCCACCGCGTACGCCGCCGGACCGCCGAGCGCCGCCGCCAGGCCCAGCAGGCCGGCTACCGAGGCGATCCGCGCGCCCGTCCGCCCGGACACCTTTCCGGCGAACTGCCCGGCCACCAGCGCGGCCGCCGCGACCAGTCCGCCGACCAGCACCGCCCAGCGCAGCCAGGGCAGGAAGTCGGAGCTGCGCCCGAGCAGGACGAAGGCCCACACCGCCGTCACCGCGAGCACGCCCGCCAGCAGCAGCGCGTACGGCAGCCGGTGCCGCGCCCGCCACAGCCCGTCCACGCCCATGCCGAACAGCGCCGCGACGGCCGGGGCCAGCGCCACCGTGTAGTACTGGTGGAAGATCCCGGACATGAAGCTGAAGATCAGCGCGGTGGAGATCAGCCAGCCGCCCCAGACCAGGAAGGCCGCGCGGGCGGTGTCGGGCCGGGCGTAGCGGCGGGTCGCCCAGAGGCCGACCACCAGCAGGATCAGCGCGGCCGGCAGCAGCCAGGCGATCTGCCCGCCGATGTCGCTGCCGAACAGCCGGGTGATGCCGGTCTGGCCCCAGCCCCGGTTGCGCATCGCGCCGCCCGGCAGGTCGAGCCCGGCCGGGAGCCGTCCGCCGCCGCCCACGCTGCCGCGCTCGTTGCCGTCGACCCGGCCCAGGCCGTTGTAGCCGAAGGTGAGCGACAGGAAGCTGTTGTCCTGCGAGCCGCCGACGTACGGGCGGGCCGAGGCGGGCAGCAGCTCGACGATCGCCACCCACCAGCCGCCGGAGACGACGACGGCCGCGCCCGCGAGCAGGGTCTGCCACACCCGCCGCCAGAGGCCGGTGGGCGCCACGACCAGGTAGATCACCGCGAAGGCGGGCAGGATCAGGAAGGCCGCCAGGGTCTTGGTGAGGAAGGCGAACCCGAACATCACCCCGGTGAACACCAACCACCGGGTGCTCGCCGTCTCGATCGCCCGCACCAGCCCGTACGCGGACAGGGTGAGCAGCAGCACCAGCAGCGCGTCCGGGTTGTTGAAGCGGAACATCAGCGCCGCCACCGGGGTCAGCGCCAGCGCCGCGCCGGCCAGCAGACCGCCGAGCGGGGAGAAGCGGCGGCGCACCGTCGCGTACAGCACGCCGACGGTGGCGGCGCCCATCAGCGCCTGCGGGGCGAGGATCGACCAGGAGGAGAAACCGAAGATCCGGGCCGACAGCGCCATCGGCCACAGCGACGCCGGGGGCTTGTCGACGGTGATGAAGTTGGCGGCGTCCGAGGAGCCGAAGAAGAAGGCCTTCCAGCTCTGGCTGCCGGCCTGGACGGCGGCCGAGTAGAAGGCGTTGGCCCACCCGGAGGCGCTCAGGCCCCACAGGTAGAGGACGGCGGTCGCGGCCAGCAGCGCCAGCAGGGCCGGGCGCACCCAGCGCGGGTCGTCCGCGCGGCCGCGCCAGGCGCGGGCCGGGAGGGTGCGCAGCCGTCCGGACCAGGAGGCGGGGCCCTTGGGGCCGGCGGGCGGCAGGGGCTGCTCGGGGAAGAGCGGTGCCGGGTCCGGCCGGGCGGCGCCCGGCTGCGGCACCTCCGGCGGCGGGTAGTTCGCGGCCTCGGGCCACGGGTCGCCCGGGTCGCCGGCCGGAGGGGAGTAGCTGCTCGTGGTCATGCGCCATACCGTGCGTGGCGCGGCTGAGAGAACCGTGAGACGAGGCTGTGAGACGGGTGTGATCTGCCCTGTTTCGCCCGCGCGGGCCCGGGTTTCAGGCGGGCTTCACCAGGCCTTCACGCCGGGGCTTCACGACCCGTCCTTCCCGGTCCTCACGCGGCCGGCGGCATGGTGATGTGCTTGCCCAGCCACTCCAGGGCCGGGGGGATCTCCCGGGTCCAGGTGTGGAAGTTGTGGCCGGCGGTGTCCAGGGTGATGGTGGACATCCTGGTCGGGGCCTTGAAGGCGCCGACCATCGCCTGGGTCTCCTCGTAGTTGTTCTCGTCGTTCGCGGTGGTCAGCAGCAGCGAGACCGGGGCGGCGGGCTGGTTCTTCAGCCGCCACAGCAGGTCGTTCTCCTGCTTCAGCTTGTCGCTGCCGCCGAACAGGTCGCCGGTGGTCGGGTCGTGGGCCGCGCTGTAGTAGCCGGAGAGCGCTACCGCGGCGGGGTAGCTGTCGGGCTTGCGCAGCGCGAACTTGAGCGCGCAGTAGCCGCCGGTGGAGTTGCCGATCACGGCCCGGTTCGCCGGGTCGGTGCCGATCCGGTAGGTGGTGGCGAGGGCCTTGGGCAGGTCGCTGGTGAAGAAGGTCTCCACCTGGGGGCCGTTCGGCACGTCGACGCACTCGGTGTCCCGGTCGCCGACCAGGGTGGGGCGGGTCATCACCAGGATGGTGGGCGGCAGCTTCTTCTGCTCGATCGCGTCGAGGGTGGACGCGGGGTACTGCATCAGCGAGATCAGCTTCTCCGGGGTGCCCGGGTAGCCGGTGAGCACCAGGGCCATCGGGAAGCGCTGCTTGGCGAAGTCCGGCTGGAAGTACTGCGGCGGCAGGTAGACGTACGCCTCGGTGGTCAGGCCGCTGCCGGCTCCTTTGACGTCGACCTTCTGGATCAGCCCGGAGCGCTCGGGCTCCGAGCCCTGGGTCGAGTAGAAGCTCTGCTGGCCGGTGACGGCCACGCCGGAGGCGTTCGGCGAGTGGTCGACCACCGTGCCGAGCTTGCCGCTGGTGCCGAGCAGGTCGGTCCAGGAGCTGTAGAAGCCGAAGTAGCTGTTGGCTATCAGCCCCATCGCGACCAGCACCGCCACCTGGGTCGCCAGGAAGGCGCCGATCCGGCCCACCCAGGCCTTCCAGCCCTTCCCGCCGAACCGCGGCCAGAGCCACATGGTGGCGGCGAAGACGAGGACCGCGACGGCCGAGGCGGCGATCTGGAGGGGGAGGCCGGTGAGACTGAGCACGAGCCCGATCGTAGTTGACCCTGATGGGCGGGCCCGGTCGGCCCCTTCGGGTGATCGCCGGGAACCGGTTGACCGGGGTGGTTCGTGCTCGGCATCATCTCGCCCCGCATGTGCACGGAGTGTGCGCGGGACGTCATCAGGGTGGGGTTGTGAAGTTCTCGGGGTCCACGGGTAGGTCCGTTCTGGCTGTCGGCGCGGCGTTGCTGCTCGCGGCGTGCTCCGGCGGGGGCGGTACGGCCGCGCCGAGCGCGACGTCGTTCGGCGCGGCGCTCGACCAGGCCCTCGGGCCGGTCGGCACTGCGTTCGGCAAGGCGACCTCGGCCAAGACCGCGTTCGACCTCCAAACCGCGCTCGCCGACCTGGCGTCCGACGCCAACCGGGCCGCAAGGAACGTGAACGCCGCCGCCGCGCCCTCCGACGCCGCGCCGGGGCGGGTCGACCTGGCGACCGCGCTGACCACGCTCGCCACGGACACCGAGGCGGTCCGAGCCGACATCACGGAGCACAAGGTCTGCGCCGCCGGCGCCGGCCTGGCTCAGTTCGGAGCCGGTCCGGGGCTGGCGGGGGTCTCGGCGGCGCTCACCAAGCTGACGGCGGCCGGTTACCGGACCACCTTCACCGTCCCGCAGCTGCCCAAGCCGCTGGCGCAGCCGCGGACCCTGGCGAACGGCACCATGGTCCGCGAGGCTGGGAAGAGCGGCAAGGGCGTGCTGAAGGTCGACAACAACAGCCCGGCGGACGCGGTCTTCACGCTCGCCGCGGACGGCACGTCGGTGGCCTCGGTGTACGTGGCCAAGGGGCAGCAGGCCACCATCGAGGGCATTGCGGACGGCCCGTACGGCCTCTCCTTCACCGGCGGGGCGGACTGGGATCCCGAGGCGAAGCAGTTCACGCAGCACTGTGCGTTCGCCAAGTTCACGGACAAGCGCGACGTCACGTCGAACCAGGGCGGGACGGTCTCCCTGCTCGGGGAGGACGGCAACATCAACCCCGCCGCCGAGTGGGTGGTCGACAACTCCGCTGTGCAGCCGTAGCGTTCGGCGAGTTCGCCCGTAACGGGCATACCAGGACAGGTGATTGCCAGTTGATGGCACAACATGGGTCCAGTAGTGGCGAGTTGCGCCGGAACGGTTGACCGCTTGAAGTGACCATGGCACTTTCGTGCGGGCGCGGGCCTCGGCGACCAGCCGGGGACCTCGCCATCCCCCACAAGGAGAGCCATGTTCAAGAGACTTGTCGCGGTGGCCGGTACGAGTGCCGTCGTCGCGAGCGGGCTGGCCTTAGCCGCCGCCCCCGCACACGCCGTCCAGGCGGCCGACCTGACGGCGACCATCGCCCTGGACGACTGCTCGGCCTCGCTGGTCCGGTTCCCCGCCTCCGCGGCCGGCGACCGGGCGATGATGCTCACCAACGGGCACTGCCTGCCGACCATGCCCCCGGCCGGCCAGGTCATCCAGAACGTCAGCGCCAGCCGCAGCGGCACCCTGCTGGACGGCGCGGGCAACAGCCTCGGCACCGTCCAGGCCGACCAGGTGCTCTACGCGACGATGACCGGCACCGACGTCGCCCTCTACCGCCTCACCGACACCTACGGGTCGATCAGCTCCAAGTACGGCGCCACCGCGCTGACCATCAACGACGCGCACCCGACCGACGGCGCCTCGATGTACATCCCGTCCTCGTACTGGAAGCAGGTCTGGAACTGCTCCGTCAACGGGTTCGTGCCGACCCTGCGCGAGGACCAGTGGACCTTCCACGACTCGCTGCGCTACAACCTCGCCTGCAACACCACCCACGGCACCTCCGGCTCGCCGATCATCGACTCCGCGAGCGGGCGGATCATCGGCATCAACAACACCGGCAACGACAACGGTGAGATGTGCACCCTGGACAACCCGTGCGAGGTCGCCGCCGACGGCACCACCACGGCCACCAAGGGCCAGAGCTACGGCCAGGAGACCTACTGGTTCACCACCTGCCTGAACAGCAGCCGGGCCATCGACCTCACCGTGCCCGGCTGCCTGCTCACCAAGCCGGCCGGCACCGGCGCCGTCTCGGTCAGCAGCCCCGGTGACCAGTCCACGGCGGTCGGCGCCGCGGTGAACCTGCAGATCAATGCCTCGGGCGGCACCGCCCCGCTGTCGTACAGCGCGAGCGGTCTGCCCGCCGGGCTGTCGATCAACTCCTCCACCGGCGTGATCTCCGGCACCGCGACCACCGCGGGCAGCTCCAACGTGACGGTGACGGTGAAGGACTCGGCCGGCAAGTCGGCCACCACCAGCTTCGGCTGGACGGTCACCGGTGGTGGCGGCGGCAGCTGCACCCCGGCACAGCTGCTGGGCAACCAGGGCTTCGAGACGGGTTCGGCGGCGCCGTGGACCGCTTCGAGCGGCGTGGTCGACAACAGCTCCTCGCAGGCGGCGCACAGTGGCAGCTGGAAGGCGTGGCTGAACGGCTACGGCACCACCCACACCGACACGCTGTCCCAGACGGTGACGATCCCGGCGGGCTGCAAGGCGACGCTGGGCTTCTGGCTGCACATCGACACCGCCGAGACCGGCTCCACCGCGTACGACAAGCTGACCGTGTCGGTGAACGGCACCACGCTGAAGACCTACTCCAACGTCGACGCCGCGTCCGGCTACCAGCAGCGCACCTTCGACCTCTCGTCCTACGCGGGCCAGACGGTCACCCTGAAGTTCAACGGCGTCGAGGACTCCTCGCTCCAGACGAGCTTCGTGATCGACGACACCTCGATCCAGACCAGCTGACCCCAGGCTGCGAGGCGGGGCCCGGCGGCTGCGGCCGCCGGGCCCGTCGTTTGCTCAGGTTTCGCTCAACTTCCCTACGCGGTAAGGGCCGATGGTTAGGCTGCCGACTGACATCGAACGGGCGGGCGATTCGTCGGCGTGATGACCTGTCGTGCGCTGGCGCCGCTTGCGCCGGTCCACGGCCGCATGGAGCCATACGGTTTGGGGGGCGGGGACGAGTGACTGACCTGGATTTCGAGCGGCGGGTGAATCCGTGGCTCTTCGACAAGTCGGGGAATCTGACGGAGGACGCGAAGAAGCGGTTCCCGGACCTCGCTGCCGCCGCCTCGGGCGCTGCGGCCCCGGGGTGGGCGCCGCCACCGGTGGCTACGGCGGCTCCCGGCGGGCCGACGGTGAAGGTGAGCCCGGAGGCGCTGCGCAAGGCGGGGACCAACGCGGGCACCCTGCACACCGACTTCGACAAGGCCACCAAGGACGTGTGGAAGGACCTCCAGGGCAGCCTCCAGGGCATGTCCAAGGACTGGGCGATCGTGGGGGCGGTCCAGGCCGCGCACGAGATGTGGGAGGCGCAGGCACAGGCGACCAGGCAGGCGATCGCGGACATCGCCGCCGGTCTGGCCAGCAATGCCGACCAGTACGCGCGTGCCGACCAGGTGAACGCCCAGAACTTGCAGACGAACTGAGGCCGGCGACATGAGTACCTACTCCGACCTGCGCCAGGAGACGTTCAAGGGCATCGAGGCCCTGGCCTCGGCCTTCGAGTCGTTGACGAGCAACTGGAATCTCTCCTCCGAGTTCACCGGCGACATCCTCACGCCGCTCCAGGGTTCGAACTGGCGGGGCGACGCGGCCGAGCGGGCTGCCGCCACCATCACCAAGACCCGCAACGAGCTGGATGCGGCCTTCGAGGAGGCCAGCGCGATCGGCAAGGCCCTGCGGGACGCACACACCGAACTCGCCGCCGCCCGGGCGGATTTGGACGCGGCGTTGAAGAGGGCCGCCGACCACTCCCTGACGGTGGACGCGGATGGCGTCAACATCAGCTGGCCCGCGCCGACGAGCGAGGCCGACAAGCACGACCCGACCTACGCCACCACCTACAAGGCCCTGGCCCAGTCGGTGGCCGACGACATCGCGAAGGCCGTGGCCCGCGCGAAGGCGGCCGACACCGCAGCCGCCGCGGCGCTCGGCGGAGCCACCGGGAAGAGCAAGACCGCGTTCCAGCCGTCGACGGGCCCGGAGGAACAGGGCAAGAAGGCGGCGGACCTCCTCAAGCTGGCTGGGAACCTCTCAGACGCCCAACTCGACGAGCTCAACAAGGCACTGAAAGCCAACGCCAACAACCCGCAGTTCACCACGGCCTTCTACAACCGGCTGGGACCGGACGGCTTCCTCAAGTACTACGGCCAGCTGGCCGCCGCTTCGGCCGACAAGGGCGGCAACCGGCCACAGGCCATCGCCGACCTCCAGAAGAACCTTGGCACGGCGCTGGCCAGCGCCACCGACAGCCACAACTTCCCTCATCTGTCGGACGAGTGGGAGGCGGGCCTGCGCCGGGCCGGAGCCGCCAGGACGGACATCCTGCCGGGCGGCAACAACCGGGCCAGCGGCAGCGTCCAGCCGTACGGCTACCAGATCCTGGCGAACATCCTGCGGACCGGAACGTACGACCCGCGCTTCCTCAACCCGGTCGCCGAACACGTCACCCAGCTCAGTGAGATGCCCGGCTTCTTCACCTCGACGCCCTGGCTCGGCTCCGACCTGGACCGGATGAAGCTGCTGGGCTCCGCGCAGGGTTCCGAGCTGGGCGGCTTCAACCCGATGGCGGGCGTCCTGGACGCGCTCGCACACAGTCCCGAGGCCGCGACCAAGTTCTTCAACGACAAGGAGACGACCTACAACCTCGACGGGTCGGTCAAGGCCTACAACCAGGACAACACCTACCTTGCGAGGCTGACCGCGGGGGGTGACCACTCACCGCTCCAGGACATTCTGAACGGGAACGACTATGTCTCCGGTGGCCACGCGGAGTCGCCCGGTGTGCTCGCCCTCGGCCACGCGCTGGAGGCGGCGACCACCGGCCGCGCCTACGACGCGCCCCCGGACACCCCCCTGCCGCTGCACACGCCGGAGATGGGGAAGGTGATGACGGACATCGTCAACCGCTTCGGGAACGGCGACGGCCCCAAGCTGCTCCACCCCGGCGGCGACTTCGCTGCTCTGGCGCCCAGCCTGGGCCACGCGGCAGCGGCATACATGGGCGACGTCCAGGGCGCGCTCAGCCCGGACGACAAGGATCTGCCCCGCTACGGCACCCCGGCGAACCTGAATCAGGCGAACACAGCGAAGCTCCTCGGCGCGCTGGGCCGCAACCCCGACGCCTTCGGCGCCATCGCGCAGGCCCAGCAGGCATACACGACGGCGCACATCCAGGACGTGATCATGCACCGGGGCGACTACGGCACCCACTACGACGCGGCCGTGCACAACGCGGCGCACGCCGGCGGCGAGGTGGCCGGAATCATCACCGAGGCCCGGACCCAGGAGGTCGTGCGCGATGCGAAGGCTCAGACAGACGCCTACAACCACGCCCTCGACGAGAAGGCCGTGTGGGCCAAGTCGGTTTGGCTCATGACGGGCGGCGAGCTCGTGAAGGGCGTCCCAATCATCGGCCCCGGTGTCTCGGAACCGGTGAAGCACTACATCGACGATCTGGCCCATAACTACCATATCGAGGCGAAGTTCGCGGACCCGGCGACGATCTCGCAGACGGACGGCGCGAACGCGGCGGCGGCCTCCGCCAAGAGCGCGGTGCTCAACGCAGCTCAGGGGGCCGGGATGAGCGAGAAGGAAGTCGAGGCGATGGCCACGGACACCGCGAACCAGGTGCGCTATGCCCACACCGATGGTTCGACGCTCGTCACGACGGCCATCAATGACTGAGCGCAGGCGGCTTCGGCGGCGGTGGCTCGCCGCCGGGGTCGCGGGGGTGGTCCTCGCCGGGCTCGGGTGGTGGTGGCGGTCGGCTCACGCACCCGCCGAACTACCCGCCAGTGCTTGTTGGTCTGTGCTCACCCGGGCGGACCTCAAGCCCTTGGCGGATGACGCGCACGGGAAGTTCGTCGAGTCCGACTGGACGTACGACGGCGGCTGGCGGGTCGACATTCGGGAGCGGCTCCGCCCGACCGCGGCGTACCAGAACTGCGAGGTCCGCCGAACCGCAGAGGACTCGATCGTGCGGATCGACGTACGGGCGATGGACGAGTCCGCCGTGAAGAGTCTCAGCGGCACGACCTTGTGGGCACACGAGAGCCGGCTCGACTTTGGTGCGGACGTGCAAGGGTGGGTCGGCCAGGGTGAAGTGGGCCTCGGGCTCCGGTGCGACAACCCGGAGACCACGCGTACGGACCGGCCGTACGTGGGGGTCACGGTCAGTACGGGCGGCACGTACGCCCATCCGTCGGACAGGAGTCACCGAGCGATCCTCGACGTCCTGCTGAAGGTCGCCAAGGCCGTCGTGGCGGACTACCCGTGCTCGAACCCGGTGCACCTGCCGGACAGTGTTCCCGGGGCGGCGACGAACTTCCCGCCGCTGGATCACTGACCGATCGGGCTCCTTATGCTGATCAGATGATCAAGCCGATAGAACTGGTGATATTCGACTGCGACGGAATCCTGGTGGACAGCGAGGTGATCGCCGTCCGCGTGCTGGTGCAGCTGGGGGAGGAGTACGGCTGGCCGCTCACCGAGGCCGAGGTGATCGAGAGGTTCGTCGGGCGGTCCGAGGCGGCCAACCACACGATGGTTGCCGAGCGGCTCGGCGAGGAGGCCGCGACGCTGTTCGACAAGCGCTTCCGCGAGTTGCACGCCGAGGCGGTTGACGCCGAGTTGACCCCGGTGGACGGCCTGGTGGAGGCGCTGGAGGCGATCGCGCTGCCCACCTGCGTGGCGTCCAGCGGCACCCACGAGAAGATGCGCCACACCCTCGGCCGGACCGGCCTCTACGAGCGGTTCGCCGGGCGGATCTTCAGTGCCACCGAGGTCGGGCGCGGCAAGCCCGCGCCCGACCTCTTCCTGCACGCCGCGCGGAGCATGGGCGTCGACCCGGCCGCCTGCGTGGTGGTCGAGGACAGCGGGCCCGGCGTCACGGCCGCCCGTGCCGCCGGGATGCGCGCGCTGGGTTACGCGGGCGGGGTCACGGCGGCGGAGCGGCTGGCCGGGCCGGGCACGGTCGTCTTCGAGGACATGCGCGAGCTGCCCGGCCTCATCGCGGCCTACCAGGGGTAGGTGCCGCCGTCGGGGTGGAAGAACCGGCCGGTCGGACCGGGCAGGGCCTCGCCGAGCTGGCGGGCGATCCGGCGGCCGCCCTCCTCGGCGGTGGCGTGGCCGCTGTGGCCGTTGAGGTCGGTCGCGCAGTAACCCGGCTCCAGCGCGCAGACCTTGATGCCGGACTCGCGCAGGGCGCGGGCGTAGACCAGGGTGACGGCGTTGAGCGCGGCCTTGGAGGAGTTGTAGGCGAGCAGGGTCGCGTGCTCCCAGATCGGGGACTCCGGGTCGGCCAGGAAAGAGAAGCTGCCGAGGCCGCTGGAGACGTTGCCGATCAGGGCGGCCGGGGACCTTCGCAGCAGCGGCAGCATGGCGTTGACGACGGTGACGGCGCCGAACACGTTGGTCTCGTACGTCTCGCGCAGGGCATCGACCGGCAGCTCCTCCGGGGCGCGCCGCCAGTCCCGGGCCACGCCCGCGTTGTTGACCAGGGTGTCCAGCCGACCGTACTCGGCGGCGATCAGTTCGGCCGCGGCGGCGACGATCGCCGGGTCGGTGACGTCCAGGCGGACGAAGCGGGCGGACAGGCCCTGCGCGGTCAGCCCGGCAGCGGCCGCGGCGCCGCGCTCGGGGTCACGGGTGCCGATCAGCACGGTGTGGCCGGCGCGGGCGAGTTCCCCGGCGGTGGCGAGGCCGATGCCCTTGTTGGCGCCGGTGATCAGGACGATGCGGTTGGTTGTCATGCGTCGACCCTCGCCGAGTGGCGCCGGGGCCGGGAGAGCACTGTCGAGGGTGGTATCGGCGGTCCCATGGTCCGCCGGGGCCCGCCGGGCCACACTGGCGGGGTGGAACACGTGGACCGGGCGGAGCTGGCCGCCTTCCTGCGGCGCTGGCGCGCCCGGATCCAGCCCGCCGACGTCGGCCTCCCGGCCGGCGGACGGCGCCGCACCCCGGGCCTGCGCCGCCAGGAGGTCGCGCAGCTCGCGGGCATGTCGGTGGAGTACTACATCCGGCTCGAACAGGGCCGCGGGCCGCGCCCGTCCCGTCAGATGATCGGCGCGATCAGCCGGGCCCTGCGGCTGTCCGAGGACGAGACCGCCCACCTGCACCACCTGGTCGGCGAGCCGCCGCTGCCGCCGAGCTCGCTGCCCCGTGACGTCCGGCCGGGCATCCTGCACCTGCTCGACCGGCTGGACGACACCCCGGCCATGGTCTGCAGCGCCGCCCGCGACGTCCTCGCTTGGAACGCCATGGCGGCCGCCCTGCTCGGCGACTTCTCCGCCCTGCCGCCCGGCGAGCGCAACATCATCTGGCGCTTCTTCACCGATCCGGGCACCCGCGCCCGCCACGACCCCGCCGGCCAGGCCAAGTTCGCCCGCCGCGCGGTCGCCGACCTGCGCTCCGCCGCCGCCCGCTACCCCGCCGACAGCGGGGTGCGCCGCCTGGTCGACCGGCTGCTCGCAGGCAGCTCCGAGTTCCGCGCACTCTGGGCCCGGCAGGACGTGGAAGTGCGCCGCTCCACCCGCAAGCGCATCATGCACCCGGTGGTCGGCCCGCTCGACCTCGACTGCGAGGCGCTGCACGACCCGCACCGGGACCAGTGGACGATCTTCTACACCGCCGCGCCCGGCACCCCCTCGCACTCGGCGCTGCGACTGCTCAAGGTGGTCGGCAGCCAGGACCTCGCGGTCAGGGACTGAGCGGGCGCAGCGTGGCCGCGGCGAGGTCGAGGAAGTCCCGTACGACGCCCGCGCGGTCGCCGTCCTCCGGCACCGCCAGGCAGGTCTCGACGGGTGGGAAGTCGGTGACCGGCAGATAGGCGAGGTCGGGGCGGGAGTACGAGCCCGCGACGCTCAGCGGGACGAGTGCGATGCCCTGCCCGGAGGCGATCAGCTCGAACTTCTCGTCCAAGGTGTAGGTCCGCCGTGCCCGGGCGTCGAGGATCGGCTCGCCGTCGAGGTCGGCCGTGGTGAGGCTGCGGCGGTCGGCCAGCGGATGCGCCACGGGCAGGCAGGCGACCTTGGTCTCGTGCCCGATGGGGACGGTGCGCAGCCCCGCGTCGTCGAAGGGACGCCGCAGGTAGCCGACGTGCGCGCGGCCGTCGCGCAGCGGCGCGTCCTGCTCCCACCAGCGCAGCGGGAGCACGTCCACCCCGACGTCCGGGTGCCGCGCGGTGAACGCCCGGATCGCCTCCGACACGTGCAGGCCGGGCGAGAAGGCGACGACCAGCCGCTGTTCGCCCCGCGCCGCCTGCTGGACGCGTCGTACGGCCGCGTCCACCGTCGCGGTGATCCGCTGCGCCTCCTCGTACAACTGTCTTCCGGCGGAGGTCAGTTCGACGCTTCGGGTGGTGCGGGTGAACAGCGTGCAGCCCAACTCCCGCTCGAACGCCCGGATCTGCCGGCTCAGTACCGGCTGGGCGATGAACACCGCGCTCGCCGCCCGGCCGAATCCGCCGTGCTCGGCCACCGCGACGAAGTAGCGGAGCTTGCGCAGGTCCAGATCCATACCCGCACGGTATCAACGCGCCCGGAAGGGTATTGGACGCCCGGGCCGCGCCGCTCGGAGACTCGGACCATGACCGACAAGCGCAACACTGCCCTGATCATCGGCGCCTCCCGCACCCTGGGCCTCGGCCTCGCCGCCGAGTTCCTCCGCCGCGACTGGGACGTCATCGGCACCGTTCGCGGCAACGCGCGCACCGGCCTGCACGACCTGGCGGACGCCTCCGGCGGGCGGCTGACCGTCGAGTCGCTGGAGATGACCGACCCGGAGCAGATCGCGGCCCTGCGCGACCGACTCGCCCACCGCACCCTGGGCCTGCTCTTCGTGAACGCCGCCATCACCCGCGGCGACCTCCCGATCGGCGAGGTCCCGACGGACATGTTCACCGAGGTCATGGTGACCAATGCGCTCAGCCCGATGCGCGTCGTGGAGACCCTCGGCCCGCTGGTCGCACCGACCGGAACCGTCGGCGTGATGTCCTCCGACCAGGGGAGCATCGCCCTGAACACCGACGGCGGCCAGGACCTCTACCGGGCCAGCAAGTCCGCGCTGATCCAGCTGATGCGCTGCTACGCCGCTCGCCGGTCGGACGACCCGCGGACGCTGCTGCTGATGGACCCGGGCTGGGTGCGTACCGAACTCGGCGGCCACGAGGCCGAGCTCAGCGTGGAGGAGAGCGTCCCCGGCGTCGCGGAGACGATCGAGCGCCACCGCGGGAAGTCCGGTCTCCACTTCGTCGACCACCAGGGCCGGGTCGTGCCCTGGTAATTCGTTTGCCGGGCCTGATGGGTGCTGGCAGGGTCGGACGCCATGCCGTCTTCCCCAAAGATGCACGCTGACGAACTGGACATCGACGAGGCGCTCGTGCGGCGGATGGTGGCCGCACAGTTCCCGCAGTGGGCCTCGCTGCCGGTCGAGTCGGTGGACTCGGCGGGCACCAGCAACGCGATGTACCGGCTGGGCGCGGACCTGGTGGTGCGGATCCCGCGCATCCCGGGGGCGGCCGAGGACATCGAGAAGGAGCACACCTGGTTGGGGCGTCTGGCGCCCGAACTGCCGGTCGCCGTACCGGTGCCGGTGGGCCTGGGCGATCCGGTCGACGGCTGTCCGTGGCCGTGGTCGGTGCTCCGCTGGCTGGAGGGGGCCAACCCGGCGGCCGGGAATGTGCGCCAACCCGAGCTGTTGGCAGTCGACTTGGCGTCGTTCGTGACCGCCGTCCACCGGGTGGACCCGGCCGGCGGCCCGGCCTCCTATCGCAGCGAGACGCTGGCGGAGCGGGACGGGGCGGTCCGTCGGGCGATTGTGGCGGTGGCCGGATTGGTGGACGCGGAGGCCGTAACGACCCTCTGGGAGACATCACTTCGAGCGCCCGAGCACCCCGGCCCGCCGGTCTGGATCCACGCCGACCTCCAGCCCGGCAACCTGCTGGTCGACGGCGCGGGACGGCTCAGCGCCGTCATCGACTTCGGCTGCGCCGGCCTCGGCGATCCGGCCGTGGACCTGCTCCCGGCCTGGTACGTCCTCCCGCCTTCCGCCCGTCACACCTTCCGCGCGGCCTGCGGCGCTGACGATGCGGCCTGGGCCCGGGGGAGGGGATGGGCGCTGTCCGTCGCCCTGATGGAGCTCACCTACTACCGGGAGACCAACCCCCGGATGGCGCGCACCGCCCGGTACGTGATCGGCGAGGTGCTCACCGATCACGCCTCGTCGGCGGGCAGCCGCCACTCGTAGGGGAACAGGTCCTGCGCCCAGTTGGGGGAGGCGGCGAGTTCGGCGGCGGCCTGCGGGGTGCGCAGGAGACAGCGGTGGCGTAGTAGTTCGCGGCGCTCGGCGGGGGTGAGCAGGCGTTCCTCGGGGCCGAGGTTCTTGTAGTCGTCCGGTTCGAGGTCCGGGTGGCCGTCGATCGGGGCGTCCTCGGCGACGTTGAGCAGGTCGCCGTCGACGGTGCGGTAGTCGAGGCGGAAGTCCGTGCGCCACTGGGAGTTGCTGCCCCAGCTCTGGGAGAGATCGCGCGTGGGCCGGTGGGCCCGGCGGAAGGTCCAGTAGATCGGTGAGCGGTCGGCCACCCCGCGCTCGGCGTGCGCGGCGCCGGCCCGGATCCGTACCCCGACGCGGCTGAACAGCAGCTCGCCGAGCATCAGGCCGGGCCAGCGGACGTCGAGGATCTCGATGGGGGAGTCCGGGTCTTCGGCCTGCTCGACCTCGGTGATCTCGTGCAGGAAGGGGTCGAAGGGGGTGCTGTTCTCGAACGGGGTCATCCCGAGCGCGGTGAACAGGTTCAGGTACGGCGGAAGTTGGGGGTCGAGAAGAAGGTAGTCGCTGACGCGGCTGAGGGCGTAGAGCTCCTGGAGGAGGTCCCAGCCCTCGCCTCGGTCGGTCCACCAGTGGTCGTGGTGGGTGGCGGCGGTGCGGAGGCGCGAGGCGTAGCCGTCGGTGGCGGCCTGGTCGAGCCAAGGGGCGATGACGTCCTCGTACGGGCCGTCGGTGTCGAGTAGCGCCTCGTACAGCGCGCGAGCGTTCACCCGGGCGATCCTGGCAGGTTTTACTCTCCGGTCAACCAACCTTCGGCCTGGCGTGGGTAGCGTCCCGGGTCATGAGCTTGGTGGACGTGAAGGAGTGTGTGGCCCGACTGCCGGAGGCCTGGCGGTCCGTGGTGCTGGGGCGGGTCGGGACTGCGGAGGTGAAGGTGCTGCGGATGGACGGGCGGGAGCTGGAGGCGGAGGCGCACGGGACGGCGGAGGTGCTCTTCGTCGCCGATGGCCGCCTCGAACTGGAGTTGGAGGGAGAGGAGTTGACGGTCGCCGCCGGTGAGCTGTGCCGGGTGCCGGCGGGCGCGCGGCACGCGGTGCGGGCGGGCAGCCGGGGGACCTTGCTTATTGTGGAGGTGTCCGAGGAGGAGTGATCGCTACCATCGCCGGTATGACCGCAGTGGACGAGCGCATCAACCAGGCAGAACGACTCTACGAGCAGGGCGTGTTCGGGGGTGACCACGCGGCGTTCGCCGAGGCCGACAGGAATCTGGACGCGGTCGAGGCGGATCTGGCGCTGGCCCGCGGGCGGATCGCACATGCGCGATTCGTGGCGCAGCAGGTCGAGCCGGAGGAGGAGCTGGGCCTGTTCGAGCGGGCCGGAACGATCTACGAGCGGCTCGGCGACGTGCGGGGGCAGGCCGAGGCACTGTTCTGGACGGGGGCGTACCACCAGGCGGTTCGCGGGGATGACGGGGAGGCCCGCCCGATCCTCGAATGCGCCCTGGATCTCGCCCGGAGTGCGGGTGACAACCTCATCGCCTCCTACGCCCTGCGCCACCTGGGCATCCTGGACCACAAGGCGGGCCGCCTCCGCGAGGCCCGCGAGCAGTTGGAGGAGTCCACCCGGCTGCGTTGCGAGTACGACTTCGCTCCGGGTGTGGGCGCCAACCAGGTCGCCCTTGCCCGGATCGCGGCGGAGGAGGGAAGGCGTAAGGAAGCGGCCGAACTCCTGAGCAGGGCCGGGGCGTTGGCGAACGATACGGATTCGTACGGGCTGATGGCTTGGATCATCGATGCCCGGAAGGAATTGGGTATCGGATGAGGCTGGGCGGTGCCTCGCCCGGGAGGGGCGAGGCACCGCCAAGTGGCAGTCAGTCAGGCGGCCAAAGAGGCGGACGGGGCATCGGATATCGTGCCCGGTCATGGGTGAGCTCATAGTGATACGGCACGGCCAGACCGAGTGGAGCCTGTCGGGCCGGCACGCCGGCCGCACCGACGTCCCGCTGACCGAGGCGGGCGAGGCTGCGGCCAGGGCGCTCGCGCCGAGGCTGGCCGAGCGCCGCCCGGTCGCCGTGCTCAGTAGTCCACTGAGCCGCGCCCTGCGGACGGCGGAGCTGGCCGGCCTGACGGACGTCGAGCCCGATCCCGACCTGGTGGAGTGGGACTACGGCGGTTACGAGGGCCTGACCGCGGAGCAGATCCAGGAGACCAGGCCGGGCTGGGACCTTTGGGAGGACGGCGTCGTCCCCGGCGACTCCGACCACCCCGGCGAGCAGCTCCAGCAGGTGGCCGCACGCACGGACGCGGTGCTGGCCCGGGTCCGTCCGCTACTGGACGACGGCGACGTCGCCGTCGTCGCCCACGGACACCTGGCGCGCGTGCTCACCGTGCGCTGGCTCGGCCTCGACGCGTCGGCCGCCCGACTGCTCGGCCACCCGCATCCGGGCACGCTCAGCTTCCTGGCCACCGAGCACGGTCGGCCGTGCATCGCCGCCTGGAACGTCCCGTAGCGGCAGGCGTTCGCCCACCCCCGGCTCGGATCCGGCGACCCGCGCACTAGAAGGGCGGCCAGTCGGATCCGGGCGGAGGAGTGACCTGTGGCCGCTCGCGCTTCTCGCCCCGCGGGTCAGTCGGCCAGCGCCGGTCGATGACGGCGGCGGCCTCCTTGCAGCTTCGGCAGGCGTTGTCCCGGCCCGGCAGCCAGTAGTACGGCGAGGCGTGCATGCCGTCCTGCCGTATGCCGCACAGGGTCGTGCCGAAGTACCCGTAGGCGTGGGAGACATCGGCGGGCAGTTCCTCGGACTCGGCCCTTTCCCAGCGCCACTCGGGCGGCTCGTGGCGCGGGCGTGAGACCTCCTGGGGGCCGTGCCCGAGCTCGGTCCATGCGTAGCACCAGGCGCAGAACCAGCGCTCCTTGACCGGCAGGGCCCAGTCCGCTCGTGGTTCCGATACGGGCACCCACCGCATCCGGCGGTCGCAGACGTCACAGATCACAGCTGAATTCTGGCGGGCGGCACTGACAAACGCTCAGGGCTTCGTCCAGGTCAGCGAGTAACGCCGCAACATGTGCCACCGGTAGCGCACCCCGGGCAGCACCCGCCGGGCGGTCTCCCGCACCTCGCGGTAGCTCATTCCCGGCGGGGCCACGGGCATGCCCTCCGGGGCGCCCGCCCGTCGCAGCACCTTCACCGACCGTACCAGCGGTGCGGCCGCGACCCGCCGGGCCCAGTCCGCCGCCGACTCCTCCCGCGCCATGCCGACCACCACCAGGATCCCGCCGGGTCGCAGCAGTTCCCGCATCCGGGTGAGGGCGGCCTCGAAGTCCATGTGATGGACGGCCGTGACCGAGCACACGAAGTCGAAGCCCTCGCCCGTCAGGTCCAGGGTGAGGAAGTCCCCCTCCAGAAAGGTGGGTTCGGAGTAGGTGGCCCGCGCCAGCGCGACCATCTCACCGGAGAGATCCACCCCGACCACCCGCCCGCACCGCCGCGCCAACCTCGCCGCCAACAGCCCGTCCCCGCACCCCACATCCAGCGCCGCCCGACACCCGGGCGGAACCGCCCGCAGAATGCCCGGGTGGCGGGCCACATTGGTGTTCCAGTACGGGACTTCGTCGTGCATGACCCCCACGGTAGAGGTCCTGTGCCCCCGGCGGCGCCCGGCGGAACCGGCCGGACGCCGCCGGGGTGGGTCAGTTGGCCCGGATCAGGTGGCGGGCGAAGAACCGGGCGGCGCTGTCGGCCTCGAAGCGGGGCAGGTCCTTGTGCTTGCCCGAGTTCACGTGCAGCGACTTCTCCTTCGAGGCGAAGGCGTCGAACAGCGCGAGGCCGGCCTCACGGGTGATGTGCTCGTCGTCCCACTGCATGTCGTACTCGATCGGGATGGTGATCCGCTTCGCCTTCTCGGCCAGGGTGTCGGGCCAGTGCTGGCCGAAGACGGCGGCGGTGATCCGGGGTTCGGCGGCCACGAACGGCAGTCCGATCGCGGTGCCCATGTTGATGCCCCAGAAGCCGACCGGCCCGCCGGTGCCGATCTCCGGAAGGTCCTGGAGGGCGTCCAGGGTCGCCCGGTACTCGGGTACGGCGAGGTCTGCGAGGTGGTCGTTGTAGCGGACGACGATCGGGCCTTCCGGCTCGCCGGCCGCCCGCGCCCGGTACAGCTCGGCGATTTCGGCTTCGTCGTGTGCCGTGCGCGGCCGGTCGCCGTGGCCGGGTGCGTCGAGGACGGCGACGTGGAAGCCGGAGCCGGTCACGAGGAGTCGGGCGCGGCCGGACATGGCCGGGTGCTTCTTGTGGTTGCCGCCGCCGTGGGCCATCAGGACCAGGGGTGCGCGGTCGGCGCCGGAGGCGGGGGACCAGAGGACGCCGGGGGCGTCGCCCAGGGTGAAGTCGCGCTCGCGGATGCCGTTCGAGGACGACTCGGAGGTGAACTGAAGAGCGTACATAGCGTGTTGCCTTTCGGGAGTGCCCAAGCGTGTTCGGGGGCTCCCGGCGGACAGCTGCGTCTATCGCCCGACCGTGACGGAGAGGGGGAGCACCCACATCGATACAGCGTTCACGGGGTCTCACCTCCTCGTTCGTTGTCGCGGTCGGGGGGAATTCTGCAGCCTGGACGGCCTCCGGCGCAAGACCGGTTCCTCCTCACCATCCGTCAAGTGCCGTGGCCACGGCAGCCTCCGCATGCAGACGAGCGGTGGGGAACACCGGGACCGGGCTGTCCTCCGGTCGGACCAGCAGTTCGATTTCGGTGCAGCCGAGGATGATTCCTTCCGCCCCGGCTGCCACCAGCTCCTCGATCACCCGCTGGTAGGCCGCCCGGGACTCCTCCCGGACCTCCCCCATGCACAGTTCCTCGTAGATCACCCGGTGGACCAGGGCGCGCGAAGCGGCTTCCGGCACCAGGACGTCCAGTCCGCAGGACGCCAACCGCCCCCGGTAGAAGTCCTGTTCCATGGTGAACGCCGTCCCCAGCAGACCCACCCGCCGAACGCCCGCTGCCCGGACGGCCGCAGCGGTGGCGTCGGCGAGGTGCAGCAGCGGCACGGAGACCGCAGCCGCGACCTGGTCGGCGACCTTGTGCATGGTGTTGGTGCAGATCAGCAGCAGGTCCGCGCCCGCCGCCTCCAGTGAGCGCGCCGCGCCGGCCAGGACCGAGCCGGCCTCCTCCCACCTCCCCGCCGCCTGTAGCTGCTCGATCTCGGCGAAGTCGACGGAGTGGAGCACCAGTTGGGCGGAGTGCAGTCCGCCCAGCCGGTCCCGGGTGAGCTCGTTCAGCAGGCGGTAGTACTCGGCGGTGGATTCCCAGCTCATGCCGCCGATCAGTCCGAGGGTTTTCATGGGCCAAGTTATAAGCCAGAGGAGAGTATCGAGGCAAGCGTATAAGGATTACTTTGAGAAATTCCTGGCCTTACCTCGGCACCCGGTGCTGCCACTCCCGGCTGAACACCACCGACCCCGCCTCCAGTGCCCGCAGCTGCACGATGCTGAGGAAGTGCCCGGCATCGCACCGCAGTTGGGTGCGGGTCTGGACGGTGACGTCCCAGCCGATGTCCGGCCGCTCCAGCCGCACCGTGTGGTCCGTACGGGCCTGGGCGCTGAGCGGGGCGCCGGTGAGGATGCGGTACGCGGTGACGGTGTGCTCGTCGCGGACCAGCCCGTCGGGGTGGGTGCGGGTGCCGTCGGTGGCGGGGGAGAGTTCGGCGCGCCACTCGTGGCGGCCGATGTCGTGGATGGTGACGTGTTCGGGCCGGGCGGTGAGCGGCTCGGTGAGGTGGATGTCCAGCGGGTCGGGCAGTGCGGGCGCCTCGAAGGTGACGGGCGCGGCGCCTACGTCCGCGGCGAGGTGCCGGACGGGCAGGCTGAGGGTGGAGCGGGACGGGTCGAGGGCGTAGCCTCGGTCGTCGGCGGGCGGCCACACCCAGGGCCAGTAGACGGAGGAGAAGGCGAGCCGCAGTCGGTGCCCGGCCGGGACGGTGGCCGCGCAGGCGGCGAGCTCGATCTCGGCGTCCGGGCCGGCGGCCGTCAGCACTCCTCGGGTGAGCAGTTCCGAGGTGCCGTCCGGGCCGACCGCGCAGAGCCGGGCCGCCAGCTGGACGGGCCCGCCGTCCTCGCGGGAGCGCAGCCGCAGCCGTACGGTCGGGGCGCCGAGCACCTCGACCGGTTCGGGCAACGGCTGGGAGTCGAAGCAGACCGAGCGGCCGTCCTCCTCGCGCTGGTCCGGCGGCTGGTCGGCGGGGCGACCGTGCGGGACGTAGGCGCCGGCGTTGAGGCCGGTGTGCTGCGGGGATCGGACGTGGACGTAGCGGTCGTCGGAGGAGGTGCCAGCGGTGCGCAGCTGTTCGTCCAGGGCGTAGTGGATCTCCCGGACGTCGGGGGAGGGCCAGCTGTCCTCGCCGGCCCAGCGGGTGCTGATCCAGCTGCGCAGGGCCGGTTCCTTGAGGGCGCCGGTGTCGACGCCGCGCAGCCAGTGGTCCCACCAACGCAGGGACTCGGGCAGGGCGGCCTCTGGCAGGCCGTGCGGCCAGGGGCCGAGCAGGGCGTGCGCGGTGGGGGATTCGGCCAGCAGGCGCAGGACGAAGGAGCAGGACGGGTCGCCCCAGCCGGCGACCGCGAACACCGGGACGGAGACCGGCACGGTGGTGTCCCCGGCGGCGAGCCAGGCGTCGACCGGGGGTTCCAGCGACTCCATCCGGGCCAGCCAGCCGGAGCGCCAGGCGTCGCCGGTGTGCCGCGGGTCCGGGGGGAGGGCGGCGTCGGCGACCAGGGCGGTGAGCCGGGCGTGCAGGTCGGCGGCGAGGACGGCGCCGCCGAGCCGGTGGCCGCCCTCGGGGCAGGCGGCGACGACCGCGCCGACGGTGTTCGGGGTGCGGGCGGCGAGCCGCAGTGCGGTGGTGCCGGCGGCGCCGACGCCCAGGAGGCCGACCCGGCCGGTGCACCAGGGGCGGCGGGCGAGCCAGTCGATGACGGCGGTGCCGTCGGTGAGTTCCTGCTCGCCGCCGGGTTCGGCGGGCAGGCCGCCGGAGTTGCCGTGGCCCCGGGTGTCGACCCGGACGGTGGCGTAGCCGTGGCCGGCGTACCAGGGGTGGCGGCGGGCGTCCTCGGCGGCGGTGCGGTCGGAGAGGCGGTCGGCCGAGTACTCCAGCAGGGCCGGGACGGGCTCGTCGCTGACCGGGCGCCACACCCGGGCGGCCAGCTGGGTGCCGTCGGGCAGCGGGACGCGGACGTCCTCGCGGGTGGTGTGGAAGGGGTATGACGGCATGGCCGCTCCCATCGGGTCCCGGGCCGGTGAGCGTCGAGCGGCCCGGGGTGCGTACGGGGACGGCGCCGCGGGCTGTCGGCATTCCGACCCTAGGGGAGGAAGCGGTGGATTTCCTGACGAGATGGGATGAAGTGGCTACGCCTTGCTCAGCCGGGCGGGGCAGGCGTGGATGGAGTAGGCCCCGAAACCGACCTGTAATTGCGTATGACTTGCAACTACTTGCCCAGAGGGGGAAGGATGGCCCAGCTCTGACCACCCTGCCGAAAGGACAAGACGATGACCGGCCCCCGCTGGCGCGACCGGCTCACCCGTGAGGAGTGGATGCGCCTGGCCGGGATGGGCGGCTTCATCCTCGCGCTGCACGTGGTCGGCTGGTTCACCCTGCTCGCGCTGGTCGCGCCCGAGCACTACGACGTCGGCGGCCAGGTCTTCGGCGCGGGCATGGGCCTGACCGCCTACACCCTCGGCATGCGGCACGCCTTCGACGCCGACCACATCGCGGCGATCGACAACACCACCCGCAAGCTGATGGG
The DNA here is from genome assembly GCF_053598235.1 of Kitasatospora sp. NPDC001159. Taxonomy (NCBI): domain Bacteria; kingdom Bacillati; phylum Actinomycetota; class Actinomycetes; order Kitasatosporales; family Streptomycetaceae; genus Kitasatospora; species Kitasatospora sp. NPDC001159. The sequence continues at coordinate 26,516 of NZ_JBSFJV010000028.1, read as the reverse complement.
CCAGGGAAAGCGGCCGCTGTCGGTCGGCTTCTGGTTCTCGCTCGGGCACTCCTCGATCGTCTTCGGCCTCTGCGCGCTGCTGGCCTTCGGCATCCGCTCGCTCGCCGACCAGGTGGAGGCGGACGACTCCACCCTGCACAGGATGACCGGCCTGATCGGCACCGCCGTCTCCGGCACCTTCCTGCTGCTGCTCGGTCTGATCAACCTGGGCGCGTTCAACGGCATCCTCAAGGTGTTCCGCCGGATGCGCGAGGGCGAGTACGACGAGGCCGAGCTGGAGCGCCAGTTGGAGCGGCGCGGGCTGATGAACCGGATCCTCGGCAAGGTCACCCGGGCGGTCACCAAGCCCTGGCACATGTACCCGGTGGGCCTCCTGTTCGGCCTGGGCTTCGACACCGCCACCGAGGTGTCGCTGCTGGTGCTGGCCGGCGGCGCGGCGGCCTTCTCGCTGCCCTGGTACGCGCTGCTGACGCTGCCGATCCTGTTCGCGGCCGGGATGAGCCTGCTGGACACCATCGACGGCTCGTTCATGAACTTCGCCTACGAGTGGGCGTTCTCCAAGCCGGTCCGCAAGATCTACTACAACCTGACCGTCACCGGCCTGTCGGTGCTGGTCGCGCTGGTCATCGGCCTGATCGAGTTGATCGGCCTGATCGGCGAGAAGTTGGACATCACCGGCGGCCCGATCGCCTGGATCGGCGGGCTGGACCTCAACTCCGTCGGCTACGCGATCGTCGGCCTGTTCGTGCTGACCTGGATCGGCGCGATCGCGTTCTGGAAGTTCGGCAAGGTCGAGGAGAAGTGGTCGGCGGGGCTGGCCGCGGCCGAGTCGGAGTGACCTGACGGGAAAGCCGAGGGGCCGGTGACCGGGGTCTGGTCACCGGCCCCTCGGGGCTTCACGAGCCTTCAGCGGCTTGACGGGGCTCGTTCGACGGCGGGTGTCACCGCAGCGCGGCGAGCACCGCGTCCGCCATCACCTTCTCGCCGGTCGCGTTCGGGTGGAACGGCACGGCGGGCGAGCCGGGCAGCGCGCCCTCGATCCAGCGGTCGTCCGAGCAGACGTCGTGCCCGACGGACGGCGTCGCGGTGTCCACGTACGTCGCGCCGCCCGCCGCCGCCGTGGACTTGAGGGCGGCGTTCAGCTTGTTGAGCACGCCGTACATGTATTCGACGTCGCCCGGCGTCACCGGCTGGCGCAGGACGCACTTCGAACCGTCGGCGGGCAGCACGGACGGGTAGCCGACCAGCAGCACCCTGGCCTTGGGCGCCTTGGCGTGGATCTGCTTCAGGGTGGTGGCGATCTGCGGGGCGATGGTGGTGGTGATCCGCTCGGCCAGGTCGTCGTTGCCGTACTGCCAGGACCAGGTGTTCCAGTCCCAGTAGCCGTGGTGGTAGACGTCCTTGCAGGGCGTGCCGAGCGGGTTGACCACCGCGCCGGCGATGCAGGTGGCGACCAGTTCGCCGAGGCCGAGGTCGCTGGACGCGAGGTCGTTGCCGCCGATCCCGAGGGTGACCAGGTCGGTGTCGCCGGTCACCGAGTCCAGCTGCGGGTCGTTGACCCGGATGAAGGCGTCGTACTGCGGCTGCGTCATGGCCTTGACCTTGGCGGCCGCGCAGGTGGCGTCGGTGTACGCGCCGGCCTTGAGCGCGGCGGCGACCAGGTGGCCGTAGTTGTGGTCGGAGCGCAGGCACAGCCCGGCCGACTGGCCGGGCACCCCGGCGCCGGCGGCGTAGGAGTCGCCGAGGGCCACGACGTGCTTCGGTGCGGCGGTCGCGGCCTGGGCGGTGGTGGAGGTGAGCGCGAGGGCGGCGCCGAGGGCGACGGCGGCGAGCGCGGTGGAATTGCGGAGTCGCCGGGAATTCCGGGCAGGGCGGAGCACGGTTCCTCCTGGGGGAGAGAAACGACGGGTGGGGGTCGTGGTTCGACGGGTGGGGGTCGTGCCGAGCCGGGCCACAGCTACTCGCAGGTAAGTTACTGCCAGGTTTCGCGCACGTCCATCGTTTCGGCGGAAATTCCGGAAATCCCGTCAGATGGCACTGGGTGACATTTCGAATTCCGCTCCACCGTGTATCGGAGGCATTTCCGAAACGCGGTGGAGCGGAATTCGTGCCAGCGCTTGTTACCGACCGGTTGACCGGGCGTCACCCCAGGCCGCACTATCGGGCGCACACCGACAGCCGCGACGGAGGACTGCGCAATGGCCCTGGACGCCGACGTCATCGTCATCGGAGCGGGACTCGCAGGCCTCGCCGCCACCGCCGAACTCGCCGACGCCGGACGGAAGGTGATCCTGCTCGACCAGGAGCCCGCCGCCTCCCTCGGCGGCCAGGCGCACTGGTCCTTCGGCGGCCTCTTCCTGGTCGACTCGCCCGAGCAGCGGCGGATGCGCATCCGTGACTCGCACGCGCTCGCCCGGCAGGACTGGCTCGGCACGGCCGGCTTCGACCGGCCCGAGGACGCCTGGCCGCGCCGCTGGGCCGAGGCCTACGTCGACTTCGCGGCCGGAGAGAAGCGCGCCTGGCTGCATGGCATGGGCGTGCGGTTCTTCCCGGTGGTCGGCTGGGCCGAGCGCGGCGGCTTCCTCGCCGACGGGCCCGGCAACTCGGTGCCGCGCTTCCACATCACCTGGGGCACCGGGCCCGGGCTGCTCGCCCCCTTCGTCCGGCGGGTCCGCTCCGCCGCCGCCCGCGGACGGGTCGACCTGCGTTTCCGGCACCGGGTCACCGGGCTGTCCGCCACCGCGGGCGTCACCGACACCGTCACCGGCGAGGTGCTGGTACCCAGCCCGGCCGGCCGCGGCGAGGCCAGCTCGCGCGAGGTCGCCGGGAGCTTCGAACTGCGCGCCCAGGCCGTGATCGTCACCTCCGGCGGCATCGGCGGCAACCACGACCTGGTCCGCAAGGCCTGGCCCGCCCGGCTCGGCACCCCGCCCACCACGATGCTCTCCGGGGTGCCCGCGCACGTCGACGGCCTGATGCTGGAGATCGCCGGACGGGCCGGCGCCAACCTGATCAACGGCGACCGGATGTGGCACTACACCGAGGGCATCGAGAACTGGGACCCGATCTGGGCCCGGCACGGCATCCGCATCCTGCCAGGCCCCTCCTCGCTCTGGCTGGACGCGTGCGGCCGGCGGCTGCCCGTCCCGCTCTTCCCCGGCTTCGACACCCTCGGCACCCTCGAACACATCATGGCGAGCGGCCACGAGCACACCTGGTTCGTGCTCAACCAGCGCATCATCGAGAAGGAGTTCACCCTCTCCGGCTCCGAACAGAACCCCGACCTCACCGGCAAGTCCGTCCGCGGGGTGCTCGGACGGGCGCTGCCCGGCGCACCCGGGCCGGTCCAGGGGCACCTGCGGCACGGCCCGGACTTCGTGGTCGCGGGCAACCTCGCGGACCTCGCCCGGGGCATGAACGCCAAGACCCGCGAACCGCTGATCGACCCGGACGAGCTGCGCCGCACCGTCGAGGACCGCGACCGGCAGGTGGCCAACCCCTTCGCCAAGGACCTCCAGATCACCGCCATCCACGGCGCCCGCCGCTACCTGGGCGACAAACTCGTCCGCACCGTCGCCCCGCACCGCATCCTCGACCCGGCCGCCGCCCCGCTGATCGCCGTCCGGCTCAACATCCTGACCCGCAAGTCGCTCGGGGGCCTGGAGACCGACCTCTCCTCGCGGGTGCTGCGCCCGGACGGCGAGGTGCTGCCCGGCGTCTACGCGGCGGGCGAGGCGGCCGGCTTCGGCGGCGGGGGCGTGCACGGCTACCGCTCGCTGGAGGGGACGTTCCTCGGCGGCTGCCTGTTCTCAGGGCGGGCGGCGGGACGGGCGGCGGCGGAGGCCGTGGCGTAGCGGGGGTCCTCGACGGCGCGGGCGTCGACGGTACGGGCCGCCGCGATGAGAACGCCGCGCTCAACCTCGCTTCCCTCGTGAAGCGTCACGCCGCCGTCCGGCGCCGGACGGCGGCGAAGGAGGCGATGACGACCGAGGAGACCAGCCCGGCCAGGGCGAGCAGGGCCCCGAGCACCAGCAGCGCCGCCGCGCCGATCAGCTTGCCGGGCAGGGCGGGGGAGTCGGCCCCGGAGTGCCAGACCACCCGGCCCGCGGTGAGCTTGGCGAGGTCGACGGTGCCATGCTGTCCGTCGTCGACCCTCTGCCGGGAGTCGATCGCCTCGTCGCGCCGGTCGCCCATCAGGAAGGCCCGCCCGAGCGGGACGGTGACGTCGAAGTCGTGGGAGCAGGCGCCGGTCTGCCGGGCGAGCGGTTCGTCCAACGGCTTGCCGTTGAGGCTGAGCTGTCCGCCGGCGCAGGCGATCCGGTTGCCGCCGAGGGCCATCACCCGGGAGACCACGGGGTGGTGGAAGTCCCAGGGGGAGTCGACGACGTAGAGCTCGCCGCGTCGGACGTCCGCGGCCGCGACCCGGTCGGTCAGCATCCGGTCGCCCTGCCGCAGCCCCGGCCCCATCGCCGTGCCGTCCATCCGGTGGACCGAGTAGCCGCCGGTGAGGACCACTGAGAGCCCGAGCGCCCCGCAGAGGATCCCGAGCACGCCCACGGCCACCGAGAACCACAGGCCCACGGCCCTCCGCTTCGGCATCCGCCCGTCCTTCCCTGGAAACCGCCCCGTGTCGGCGCGGGGCCCTGGGCATCCTAGGGCCTGTCTCTCGGGTCCTTGCCGCGGCCGCTCGGCCTGGCGGAGGGTCCCCGGGCGCCCGGTACAGTTCCGGTGCAGAGCGTGCCGCCGACCAGGGCTCGCCGACCCGAGGGGGAGCAGAGCCGATGAGTCGCCGTGACCGAGACCGGAAGCAGGGTGCAGGGTCCCCGGTGACCGTGACCGTCTGCCGCGGCTGCTGCTGCGGCACCGAGGCGAAGCACCCCGGGGTGGACCACGCGGGGCAGTACGAGCGGCTGCGGACCGCGGTCGGCTCGGCGGGCCGGGTCCGCGCGGTGAAGTGCCTGGACGTCTGCACCCAGTCCAACGTGGTGGTGGTCGGCCCCTCCAGCGAGGGCCGGGCGGCGGGCGGCCGTCCGGTCTGGCTTGGCTTCGTGCTGATGGACGAGATGATCGACGACATAGCCGCCTGGGTGCACGCGGGCGGTCCGGGCCTGGCCGACCCGCCCGGTCTGCTCGACCTCCAGCTGATCTCGGTCTCCCGCCGGGTGCGCGAGGCCCTGCCCGACTGACCCCCTGAACGGCCGGATCGCTACTGACAGTTTGTCAGATAGCAGTCCCGGGGCGGCGGTGAGGCCGGACCACTACCATGACCGGTGCATCGAGCCGCGCAAAGGGAGGAAGACGATGACGACGGTCTGCCGCATCTGCGCGGGCACCGGCCGGACCGCCGGCCTCAACTGCCGTACCTGCCAGGGCACCGGCACCACCGAGGTGGGCGGCGGGGGCGGCAACTGCTTCCTCTGCAACGGCACCGGGGTGTACGTCCGCTACCGGGTGGACGCGACCGGCGCCAGGCAGGCCTACCGGGACGAGATCTGCCGCACCTGCGACGGCACCGGCGACCGGGCCGCGACCCACTGGGACGAGCCGTCCGCCTGAGCTCTGGACCGGAACAGGCGCACACTCAGGCCTCGTGGCCCGAGGGGCAATGATCCGTCGTCGCGTCGGACGTGGAAATTCTGTTCAGTGGCCCTCGGTCAATTTTTGATCTTCACATGGGGGTGCGCTGGAGGTTGTTCATCGAGCGTCCGCGCATGACGTCTCGTGCGAGATCCCGGTCAACCCGGGTGTCTCGGCAGGCGAGCAGGCGAGCAGGCGGGGGGTGCCGGCTGGGGCTGGTAGGTCCCGAGTGCGCGACCGGGGTTCGGCGTTGAGGGAACGTTCCCTTGGGAGGGTTCCTCAGCGCCGGGGCCCGTACATGATCACGGCGACCCCGGCCAGGCAGATCAGCGCGCCCAGCACGTCGTAGCGGGTCGGCCGGAAGTCGTCCACGAACACGCCCCAGAGCAGCGAGCCGGCCACGAACACCCCGCCGTACGCGGCCAGCACCCGGCCGAAGTGGCTGTCCGGCTGCAGCGCCGCGACGAAGCCGTACGCGCCGAGCGCCACCACCCCCAACCCGGCCAGCCACCACGGCCGTTGCTCCTTCACGCTCTGCCAGACCAGCCAGCAGCCGCCGATCTCGGCGACCGCGGCGAGGGCGAACAGGGCGACGGAGCGCAGGACGGTCATGGTGCCGAGCGTATGCGCTCGCTCAGCTCTGCCGGTACGTGGCCAGGAAGCGCCCGATCCGGTTGATCGCCGTCTCCAGGTCGTCGGCGCGCGGCAGGGTGACGAAGCGGAAGTGGTCCGGGCGGGGCCAGTTGAAGCCGGTGCCCTGGACGACGTGGATCTTCTCGCGCAGCAGCAGGTCCAGCACGAAGCGCTCGTCGTCGACGATCCGGTGCACCGCCGGGTCGAGCCTGGCGAAGGCGTACAGGGCGCCCTTGGGCTTGACGCAGCTGACGCCGGGGATCTCGTTGAGCGCCTTGACCGCGACGTCGCGCTGCTCGGTGAGCCGGCCGCTGGGCAGTACCAGGTCGTTGATGGACTGGTGGCCGCCGAGCGCCGCCTGGACGGCGTACTGGGCGGGCACGTTGGGGCACAGCCGCATGCCGGAGAGCATGGTCAGGCCCTCCAGGTAGTCGGTGGCGTGCTGCTTGGGGCCGGAGACGACCAGCCAGCCGCTGCGGAAGCCGGCCACCCGGTAGGCCTTGGAGAGGCCGTTGAAGGTGAGGGTGAGCACGTCGTCGGCGAGGGCCGCCAGGCAGTGGTGCTCGGTGCCGTCGTAGAGGATCTTGTCGTAGATCTCGTCGGCCAGCACCATCAGGTGGTGGCGGCGGGCCAGGTCGAGGATGCCCTCCAGCAGTTCCTTGGGGTAGACCGCGCCGGTGGGGTTGTTGGGGTTGATGACGACGACCGCCTTGGTGCGGTCGGTGATCTTGGCGGCGATGTCGTCCAGGTCCGGGTACCACTCGGCCTCTTCGTCGCACAGGTAGTGCACGGCCTTGCCGCCGGCCAGCCGGACGGACGCGGTCCACAGCGGGTAGTCCGGCGCCGGGACGAGCACCTCGTCCCCGTCGTCCACCAGCGCGGTGACGGCCATCTGGATCAGCTCGGAGACGCCGTTGCCGAGGTAGACGTCGTTGACGGTGACGCCCTCGACCCCGCGCTGCTGGTAGTACTGCACCACCGCGCGACGGGCCGGCAGGATGCCGCGCGAGTCACTGTAGCCGTGCGCCTGGGGCAGGTTGCGGATGATGTCCTGGATGATCTCCTCGGGCGCCTCGAAGCCGAACGGGGCCGGGTTGCCGGTGTTCAGGCGCAGCACGCTGTGCCCGGCCTCCTCCAGGGCGTTGGCCTGGTCGACCACCGGGCCCCGGATCTCGTAGCACACGTCATTCAGCTTGCTGGACTGCCGAAACTCCACCTGCGGCCTCCCGACCGTCACCACCGCTCCGTTGCTTCTGCTTTGTTCTACCAAGCTGGCACTTGGAAAGTCCAACCTCTTAGCTATGCTGATCCGCATGTCACGCCGAAGCTACGACCAGTACTGCGCCGTCGCCCGCGCCCTGGACGCGGTGGGGGAGCGCTGGAGCCTCCTGATCGTCCGTGAACTCCTCCGCGGCCCGCGCCGCTACACCGACCTGCACGCGGACCTGCCCGGTGTCTCCACCGACATCCTCGCTGCCCGGCTCAAGCAACTGGAGGGCGAGGGGCTCGCCGTCCGGCGCAAGCTGGAACGGCCGGCCAGCGCGACGGTCTACGAGCTGACCGAACGCGGACGCGAGCTGCGGCCGGTGATCGAGGCCTTGGGGGAGTGGGGGCTGGGCGCACTGGGCGAGCAACGGCCCACCGACGCGGTGCGCGAGCACTGGTTCACGGCCCGGAGCGCTGTGGAGGAGGCGGCCGTCGTCGCGGGGTGACCGCCGCGGGCGGGGGCGGCCGCCGTGTGAAGGGGCGGCGGCAAGGCCCCCGTCGCCGGCCGCCGCCCCGTGTCCCCAGGATGGCGCGGACCGATAAACGGACGCTGGACGCGGAATGAGCGCCGGGGCCCCGACGCCGAGGCCCGCGGGCGCGCACGTACGATCGTCGGACCGCGAGGCCATCTCAGGAGAGCGGAGGCAGTCCGTGCCCACCACCTACCGCAGCTACGTCGCCGTCGGGGACTCCTTCACCGAAGGCATGTGCGACGACCTGCTGCCCGACGGTCACCACCGCGGCTGGGCCGACCGGCTCGCCTCGGCACTCGCCGCCGAGCGCGCGGACCGGGTGGGGCCGGCGGACGGGGACTTCCGCTACGCCAACCTCGCCGTCCGCGGCAAGCTCATCGGCCAGATCCACGACGAGCAGCTCCCCACCGCCGCCGCCATGGGCGCCGAACTCGTCACCCTGGCCGGCGGCCTCAACGACGTGCTGCGCCCCGGCTGCGACATCGACCGGGTCGAGCGGCTGCTCGGCCGCTGCGCCGCCGACCTGCGCGCCGCCGGCGCCACCGTCGTCCTGTTCACCAGCACCGACCCCACCCGCCGCCTGGCCGGCAGCGCCCGGCTGCTGCCCGCCATCCTGCGGATGAAGGCCTTCGTGCAGGAACTCGGGCGGCAGGACGGCTTCGCGGTGGTCGACCTGTTCTCCGCGCCCTGCTTCGACGACCGCCGGCTCTGGGCGGAGGACCGCCTGCACCTGTCGCCCGAGGGCCACCGCCGGGTCGCCGAGGGCGTGCTGGAGGCGCTCGGCCGCCCCGCCGCCTTCGACTGGCGAGCCCCGCTGCCGCCCGCCGCCCCGACCGGCCGGGCCGAAAGGCTGCGCTCCGACGCCCGCTGGCTGGGCGCCCATCTCGGCCCGTGGATCGGCCGCCGCCTCACCGGCCGCTCCTCCGGCGACGGCCGCCCGCCCAAGCGGCCCGAGCTGCTGCCGTACCGGTAGGCCGACTGCTTGGGTCCTCGTGCTTGTCAGTCCTCCTGCTCTTCCAGGACCAGGCTCGCCATCGGGGCGTGGGTGGTCCAGCCCAGCGAGGTGTAGAGCGCCTGCCCGGCCGCCGTGCCGACCAGCACGCCGGTGCGGGCACCGGTCTCGTACGCGGCGGACTGCAGGGTCCGCATCACCACCGAGCCCAGGCCCCGGCGGCGCTGCTCGGGGGCGGTCACGATCTGGTCCGGAACGGCCACCGGGCCGGCCAGGCCCGCCTGGCCCCGGGCGGCGAGGCGCCCGTCCTCGGCGCGCACCAGCACCCGCAGGATCCCGCCCCTGGTCCAGGTGGTCACGGTGTGGCCGGTCGGGAGCTCGGGCCGCTCGGCGGAGAGCGGGACGGTCATCAGGAAGCCCGGCGGGCCCAGCCGCCACTGCGGGCCGAGCCAGGGGCGCACCGTGTCGTCCTCGGCGAACAGCTTCAGCCAGGTGGTCGGCGCGGTGATGGTCTCGGCGAGCTCGCGGACGTCGGCCTCGGTCGGCTCGGGCAGCACGTGCCGGCCCACTTCCCCGACCGGTGCGCCGACGTCGATGCTCCAGCCCCAGGGCCGCTCCACCGGATCGGCGGAGCCCCGGGAGACGGTCCAGCCGCTGATCCACATCCGGACCAGCTCGGTGATGCTCGGCTGCGGCATGCCGCCTCTCCCCCGTTCGTAATGGTCTCTCTTCGATTGCACACCTTACTGATGTGGGGGCGGTTCTGCCCAGTAGGATTTCTGGTCCATGGTGCCGGACCGGTGCCCAGCTGCTGGAAGGACCCCGGAACGTGCGCGAGACCGAGCCGCCGCAGGACGGGACGGCGGCCGCGCCGACCCTGCTCCAATCCGACTGCCGCAGCTGCTTCGGACTCTGCTGCGTCGCCCTGCCGTTCGCGGCCACCGCCGACTTCGCCGTCAACAAGGCCGCCGGCACCCCCTGCCGCAACCTGCAGACCGACTTCAGCTGCGGCATCCACGCCCGGCTGCGGGACAGCGGCTTCCAGGGCTGCACCGTCTACGACTGCTTCGGCGCCGGACAGCGGGTCTCCCAGGTCACCTTCGGCGGGGTCAGCTGGCGCGAGGAACCCACGAGCGCCCAGCCGATGTTCGACGTGTTCCCGATCGTGCGGCAGCTCCACGAACTCCTCCGGTACCTCACCGAGGCGCTCGCCTTCGAGCCCGCCCGCCCGGTCCACGCGGACCTGCGCCAGGCCCTGGAGGAGACCGACCGCCTGGCTGCCGGCACCCCCGAGGCGATCCTCGCCGTCGACGTCCCCGCCCACCGCCAGCAGGTCAGCGACCTGCTGCTGCGCGCCAGCGAACTCGTCCGCGCCTCCGTCCCCCGCCGCCGCGAGCACCGCGGCGCCGACCTCTTCGGCGCCCGCCTGCGCGCCGCCGACCTGCGCGGCGCCAACCTCCGCGGCGCCCTCCTCGTCGCCGCCGACCTCTCCGGCGCCGACCTGCGCCTCGCCGACCTGATCGGCGCCGACCTGCGTGACGCCGACCTCTCCGGCGCCGACCTCTCCTCGGCGCTCTTCCTCACCCAGGCCCAGCTCAACGCCGCCCGCGGCGACGCCACCACCCGTCTCCCCGCCACCCTCATCCGCCCCACCCACTGGCCGGAGGCGGTCAGTGCCGCCGTGCCCGCCGCCGCCCCGCGCAAGCCCCGTGGCGGGGCCGGGCCACGGGGTGGCGGCCGCTCGGGCAGGCCGCGTCGGCGGTAGCCCCGCCTCGCTGCCGTTCGCGGCTCGGGGTGGAGCGGATCCTCGCAACGGGACCGCGGTTCACGCGGCGGCGTAGCCGTGGATGAGGAGGTCGAAGGCGCGGGTGGCGTCGGCGACGGCTTCGGGGTGGAGGTCGTCGGCGGTGCGGCCGTCGTCGTGGATGCGGCGCCAGTTGTACAGGGCGAGGACGCGTTGGGCGGCGGTGACCTGGGCGGCGAGCAGGGGGGCGGTGAGCTCGTGCGGCGGGGCGAGGTCGGGGGCCTCGCGCAGGGCGTCGGCGAGGGACTGTTCGGCGCGGGCGACGTAGGCGCCGACCCGCGCGGCCAGGCTCGGGGTGCCGTAGACCAGGGCGGTGAAGGCCAGCACCTGGGGGTGGTCGTTGAGGCCGGTGACGGGGTCGCGCCGGGCGAGGCCGTCCAGGAAGTCCCGGCGCAGGGCGTCGAGCACCGACTCGTCGGCGTCCCGGCCGCGGACCACGTCGGCCGCCTGCTCCTGGTGGTCGGCGAAGCGGTGGACGACCAGGTCCTCCTTGCTGGGGAAGTAGCTGAACAGGGTCGGCTTGGAGACCTCGGCGGCGGCCGCGACGTCCGCCACCGACACCTGGTCGAAGCCGTGTTCCAGGAAGAGCGCGATGGCCGCCTCGGAGATGGCCTGTCGCGTCCGTTCCTTCTTGCGTTCCCGCAGTCCGCTCATGGGGCCAGGCTAACAGCAGCGGTTGACCGGGGCAGGTTTCTAACTCGGTATGACAGTCGGGATGTCGGAAGCCGGGGGACCGGGCCGAGGGATCAGGAGTCGAAGGACTCCATGATCTGCCGGACCGACTCCACCACCGGCGCGCCCGCCCGGACCAGCGAGGCCACCCCGGAGATGTTGCGCAGCGCCCGCCGCAGCACCGACGGCGAGGCGGTGGAGCCGTCGCCGATCTCCTCCAGCGACTCGTCCAGCACCTCCCGGTCCTCGGCCGGCACCTGGTCGCGCAACAGTCGTACGGCGGCGGTGAGTTCGCGCAGTGCCGCCTGGGGGTCCAGCGGGCCCTGGTTCTTGACGATGCCGATGTTGTGGTCGCCGTGCTGGGTGACCGAGTCGCCGAAGTGGAAGGAGTTGCTCACGGTCCGACCCGCTTTCCGGTGTTGTGGTTGCCGTACTGGGTGATCTTGTCGCCGATGTGGACGTTCTCGACCTGGAGTGCGAACTCGGCCTGGGGGTTGTCGATCGCATCCATGATCATCTGGATCAGGTTGCCGATCTGCCGGGCGTCGTGGCTCACCACGGCGGTGGTCGCCGAGTTCGAGGTGTCGATGACCAGTTGGTACACCGCCCTCTGCCGCAGCCGGGTGACGAACCGGTAGAGGCAGAACAGGAGGGCGGCGACCAGCAGCACGCCCGGGATGACGGCCGCCTGCGTCTGGTCCGTCGCGTTCTTGGTGAGCGCGCCGACGAAGCTGGCGGCGAACAGCAGGCCGATCACCTGCCGGACGAACCTGATAATGGTCCGCGAGCGCTTGGGCGGCCACCACACCAACTGCCGGGCCCGGGCGATGTGCTGCAGCGGGTACGCGTCCCCGCCGATCCACAGCACCCGTCGGCTCACCCTGACGTCGATCACATTCCGCGCCAAGTCCGTTCCCCCTACAGCTAGTGGCGGGGAGAACCATAGCAATGGCCACGGACAGCGAGAGTGCGTCGGAGAGGAGCTCCGGACCGGTCCTACACGCTGCGGTCGGCGAGGACCTCGCGGACGACGTGGCGGGCGTTGGCGGTCAGGGCCGGGTCGGTGTGGCGGTAGTAGGGGATCGTCACCAGAGCGATGGAGAACGCCCAGGCACGGCCGCGGGCCCACATCGCGTCGTCCGCGTGCAGGGCGGCCCGGAAGGTGGGGCGGGCGGCGGCGGGGAGCAGGTTCCAGGCGACGATCAGGTCGGCGGTGGGGTCGCCGACGCCCATAAGGGCGAAGTCGATGACGGCGGCGAGCCTGCCGGTTCTGGAGACCAGCAGGTTGCCGGGGGTGAGGTCGCCGTGCATCCAGGTCGGCGGGCCCTCGTACTCGGGGAGGCGGAGTGCCTTGTCCCACAGGGCGGTTGCAGCGGCGGTGTCGATCGCGTCGGCCAGCTGGGCGATCGCCGCGCGGGTGGCGCCGTCCCGGGAGGCGAGCGGGAGGCTGCGGTGCCCGGCCGGGCCGCCAGCGGGGTTGGCGGCACGCAGCCCGTTGACGAAGCCGGCCAGGTCGCGGGCCAGGGCGTCGGGGGCGGCGAGGGCGCCGACGGCAGGGTTGACGCCGTCGAGCCAGCGCAGCACCGACCACTCCCACGGGTAGCCGGCGGCGGGGCGGCCGACGGCGACCGGTGCGGGGACGGGCAGCGGCAGTCGCGGTGCCAGTCGGGGCAGCCACTGGTGCTCCCGGCGGACGTCCCCGGCCGCCCACTCCACCCGGGGCAGTCGGACGGCGAGTTCGGGCCCGAGCCGGAACATCGCGTTGTCCGTCCCGGCGGACCCGACCGGCGTGACCGGAAGACCCACCCACTCGGGGAACTGGGCGGAGATCAACCGCCGTACCAGGGCCGCGTCGACGACCGGTTCATCGGGGTGCATCCGGGCGGCAGCGCACATGCCCGGCAGCGTACAGCGCAGATCGCCGGGCTTCAGCCGGATTCCCGAACTACCGGGCCCGATAAGGTGAGGAGATGGTGATCAGTCAGCGGACGGACGGGGAGCGCCGGGCACTGCGCGCGGCGCTGGGTGCGTTGGTGCTGCTCACGCTGCTGGGCGCGACCGGACGGTACGGCCGGCGCCTGGGCGGCCTGCTGGTGCTCCGCGAGTGGTTCGACCGGCCGCTGCTGCTGGGCACGGTGGCGCTGCCGCTGCTGCTCGTGGTGCTGTACTGCGTCACCTGGCGGGCCTGGGTCCGGGTGGTCCTGGGCGCCGTCGTCATGCTGACGGCGGTGGCCGCCGTGCCGATGTGGGTTTTCCTGGACGGCCCCCGGGTGACCGAGACACTGGGGGTGCCCAGCCGCCCCGACCGGCGGATCGTCCACCAGGAGGAGGGCGGGGTGCTCGACTCCGCCCAGCGGTTCTTCATCGACCAGGGCACCGGCCTGGCCACCCGCCGCTGGCAGATCGCCTACGCGACGTACGCGTCCGGCGAATCGATCGACGCCGCCTGGGACGGCCCGGACCGGCTCACGCTGACCTCGGGCGGCCGCACCACGGTGATCGAACTCGCCGCCGACGGCCGGCCCAGTGGCTCGCTCACGCTGGTGTGACCCGCACCCCGATCGTCCCGCCCCGGCCCGTCCGGGTAGGAAGCCACAACTTTGCCCCGCTCAAGCCTGATTGGGGCCGCCGCGGGGATCGCGCCACGCCCGCCGCCCCGGGTGCGGCCGGGAGGCGTCACCGGTACCTGCCAGAATGCAGGGCGTACGGCGAACGCTCTGAAGGAGAAGGTGACCGGCTTCGTGACCACGCCAGTCGAGCAGGGGGCCAGGCAGGCCCAGCAGGCGATCGAGCGGAAGATCGCCGAGGAACTGGGCGTCCGCGAGGGGCAGGTGAAGGCGGCCGTCGACCTGCTCGACGGCGGCGCGACCGTCCCCTTCGTGGCCCGGTACCGCAAGGAGGTCACCGGGTCGCTGGACGACGCCCAGCTGCGCACCCTGGAGGAGCGGCTGCGCTACCTGCGCGAGCTGGAGGAGCGCCGGGCGGCCGTCCTGGAGTCGATCGAGGCCCAGGGCAAGCTGGACGACGCGCTGCGCGCCCAGGTGCTCGCCGCCGACTCCAAGGCCCGCCTGGAGGACATCTACCTGCCCTTCAAGCCCAAGCGGCGCACCAAGGCGCAGATCGCCCGCGAGGCCGGGCTGGAGCCGCTGGCCGACACCCTGCTCGCCGACCCGACGCAGGACCCGGCCGCGCTCGCCGCCCGGTACCTGGGCGAGTCGGTGGCGGACGGCCCGGCCGCCCTGGAGGGTGCCCGGGCGATCCTGGTCGAGCGCTTCGGCGAGGACGCCGACCTGGTCGGCTCGCTGCGCGAGCGGATGTGGACCCGCGGCCGCCTGGTCGCCAGGGTCCGCGACGGCAAGGAGGGCGACGGCGCCAAGTTCGCCGACTACTTCGACTTCGCCGAGCCCTACACCAAGCTCCCCTCGCACCGCATCCTGGCGATGCTGCGCGGCGAGAAGGAGGAGGTGCTCGACCTCGAACTCTCGCCCTACGACGGCGAGTCCGAAGGCGACCTGCCCGGCGAGAACGACTACGAGCAGCGCATCGCCAGCCGCTTCGGCATCGCCGACCGCGGCCGCCCGGCCGACAAGTGGCTGGGCGACACCGTCCGTTGGGCCTGGCGCACCCGCATCCTGGTCCGGCTGGGCATCGACCTGCGCGCCCGGCTGCGCGCCGAGGCCGAGGACGAGGCGGTGCGCGTGTTCGCCGCCAACCTGCGCGACCTGCTGCTCGCCGCCCCGGCCGGCACCCGCGCCACCATGGGCCTGGATCCGGGCTTCCGCACCGGCGTGAAGGTCGCCGTGGTGGACGCCACCGGCAAGGTCGTCGCCTACGAGACGATCTACCCGCACCAGCCCGCCAACAAGTGGGACGCGGCCCTGGCCGCCCTGGCCGCGCTGGCGAGGAAGCACGACGTCGACCTGGTCGCGATCGGCAACGGCACCGCCTCCCGGGAGACCGACAAGCTCGCCGAGGACCTGATCAAGCGCCACCCCGAGCTGGGACTCACCAAGGCGATGGTCAGCGAGGCCGGCGCCTCGGTCTACTCGGCCTCCGCGTTCGCCTCACAGGAGCTGCCGGACCTCGACGTGTCGATCCGCGGCGCGGTCTCGATCGCCCGCCGTCTCCAGGACCCGCTGGCCGAACTGGTCAAGATCGACCCCAAGTCGATCGGTGTCGGCCAGTACCAGCACGACCTGAGCGAGGTGAAGCTCTCCCGCTCGCTGGACGCCGTGGTCGAGGACTGCGTCAACGCCGTCGGCGTGGACGTCAACACCGCCTCGGCGCCGCTGCTCACCCGGGTCTCCGGCGTCACCGCCACGCTGGCCGACAACATCGTCGCCCACCGCGACGCCAACGGCCCGTTCCGCACCCGCAAGCAGCTCAAGGACGTCGCCCGGCTCGGCCCCAAGGCCTTCGAGCAGTGCGCCGGCTTTCTGCGCATCCCCGGCGGCGAGGACCCGCTGGACGGCTCCAGCGTGCACCCCGAGGCCTACCCGGTGGTGCGCCGCATCCTCGCCTCGACCGGTGGGGAACTGCGCGAGCTGATCGGCAACAGCGAGCGGCTGCGCGCGCTTCGCCCGGCCGACTTCGCCGACGACACCTTCGGTGTCCCGACCGTCACCGACATCCTCGGCGAGCTGGACAAGCCGGGCCGCGACCCGCGTCCGGCCTTCCGCACCGCCGTCTTCAAGGAGGGCGTCGACAAGATCGGCGACCTGGAGGTCGGCATGGTGCTGGAGGGCGTGGTCACCAACGTCGCCGCCTTCGGCGCCTTCGTCGACGTGGGCGTCCACCAGGACGGGCTGGTGCACGTCTCGGCGCTGTCGAAGAACTTCGTCAAGGACCCGCGCGAGGTGGTCAAGCCCGGCGACATCGTCAAGGTCCGGGTGCTCTCGGTGGACGTGCCGCGCAAGCGGATCGGGCTCACCCTGCGGTTGGACGACGAGGTCGGCCACGAGCGCGGCGACCGGGGCGACCGCGGCGGCGACCGGGGCGAGCGGCAGGCCCGCCCGCCGCGCCAGGAGCGGCGCGGCGGCGGTCAGGGCGGTCAGGGCGGTCAGGGCGGCCGCGGCGGGCAGGACCGGCGCGACCGCGGCGATCGGGGCGGCTTCGGCGGCGGCGCGCCGGCCAACAGCGCCATGGCGGACGCGCTGCGCCGCGCGGGCCTTGCCGGTGGCGGCGAGGGCGGCTCGGGCGACCGGCGCTCCGGGCGGCGCTGAGCGGTCGCGATGGCGGCAGCGGAAACGGCCGGGGCCGGTGGGTGCGGGAAGCACGCCGGTGGGAACCGCCACGCCGTCCGGCGACATTTCGAGCTTCCCGCTCCTGATGTTGGCGTTCACGTCCGCCACGTACGACCGCAGCTGTGCGAGCTGCGCCGCAGGCACCTTCGTCAGCACCGACGCCGGAGCGTCGATGGCGTACCCGGACTTGGAGAAGGTGACGTACCCGTTGAGCAGGTGCAGCGGGCTGGACTGCGGAGCGAGCTCGCCGCTGGGAAGGCGGCTGCCCGTCGCCGGCCCGTGCTGCGCCTTCGAGTCGATCTGCGCCTGCTGCGAGCTCACCGGGGCGGCCGAGGCCGCAGGAGAAATCGTCATCAGCAGGCCGGTGGCCGCGATCAGTGCGACTCCACCAAGAGACGCACGTCTCACAACACTCTTCAATTTGACCCCCAGTCGATGTCGCGCCGGACACTGGCCGGCGCGCCCCAATAATCACACCAGGCCCGCCCGTTGGGCGAGTCAGGGAATCGTCAATTCCGTATCGACCGGACTTCCGCCGACGCGGGTAGCGGCGTTCGGCTGAGCCGCCGGATCGCCCGGAAGTCTCGGAAATTCCTTAGCCGCGCCTCTGCTTCGCTGGCTGGGCGCCGGGAGCGGCCCGCGAGGTGTGGCTGAAGGAGAACGATGACCAAAGGTGCACTGATCACTGGGGTGACCGGTCGGGACGGATCGTACCTGGCCGAGCACCTGATCTCCCTGGGGTACGAGGTCTGAGGCCTGACCAGGGGGCAGGCCAATCCGCGGAAGGATCCGATCAGCCACCTGATCCCCGAACTGCACTTCTTCGACGGCGACCTGATGGTCCAGAGCGGTCTGGTCTCGGCGGTCGACGCGATCCAGCCCGACGAGGCTACAACCTCGGGGCGATCTCCTTCGTGCCGATGTCCTGGCGTCAGCCGGAACTCGTCACCGAGGTCAACAGCACCGGGGTGCTGCGGGTGCTGGAGGCCATCCGGATCGTCAGCGGCATCAACAAGCCGTCCGGCGCCGCCGACGGGGCCGGACAGATCCGCTTCTACCAGGCCTCCAGCTCCGAGATTTTCGGCATGGTCGTCGAGACCCCGCAGAACGAGCGCACCGTCTTCCACCCGCGTAGCCCGTACGGCGTGGTGAAGACTTACGGGCACTACATCACCCGCAACTACCGCGATTCATAGGGGATGTACGGCATCTCGGGGATCCTGTTCAACCACGAGCCGCCGCGCCGGGGCGCCGAGCTCGTGACCCGGAAGATCTCGCTGGCGGTCGCCCAGATCAAGCTTGGCCTCCAGGACAAGCTCCTGCTCGGCAACCTCGATCGGGGTGCGCGAAGGCGGCCAGGACCGAGCCCACGGCGCCGGTCACCACAGCCCCAGCTTCTCGACGACGTCGGCGGGCTTGGGCAGCTGGGGGCTCGCCTGGCCGTTGAGGGAGATGGGCACGTCCAGGTCGCGGCGCACCGTGATCATCTCCTCCCAGCGGAGCACGTCGGCCCAGGCGGTGGTGATCGCCGTGCCCTTGGCGCCGGTCAGCCGCCCGGAGCCGGGCAGGTCACACAGCCGCATCCCGTCGCGCAGCAGGGTGACGGCGGCCTTCGCACCGACGCGCCGGATGCCGGGGATGTTGTCGGACGTGTCGCCGGTCAGGGCGCGGAAGGCCGGCCACTGCGCGGGGGTGACGCCGAACCGGCCGACGACCTCGTCGGCGGTGATGATCCGCTGGGACGCCTTCCAGGAGCGGTTGAGGATACGCACGCGATCGTCGAGGAGCTGGTAGAAGTCCATGTCCCGCGACATGATCAGCACCGGTCGGGAAGCGGCGGCCTGGATGGCGATGATCGGCTGCCGCCACAGCGTGCCCGGGCGATCCGGCCGGCTGTCGGCATCGGTGTGCGCGCCGCGGGCCGGGGGCGGGGTCACCGGCCCGCCCGGATCAGGTCGAGGACCTCCGTGGTGGGCCGCACGTCGGCGAAGGACCGGTAGAGGGTCCGCAAGGTGGCGTTGTGGACCTCGTCGCTGCCGGCGGCCGTGCCGTCGGCTACCACGATCACCCGCAGGCCCAGGGTGAAGGCGTCGCGCGCCGACCCGGCCACGCACACGTCGGTGACGACCCCGCACACCACCACGGTGTCGATGCCACGCTCGGCCAGCAGGCCGGGCAGCGGGCAGAAGCCGGGGAAGAACGCGCTGGCCGCGGCCTTCTCCACGAGCAGGTCGCGCCCTTCGTCCACGGTGAACTGCGGCCACAGGCGCCCGGCGAGCGGGCCGCTGCCGCCGGAGGTCCGGTACAGCTCCGCGATCTCGGGGCCGTAGAACTCCTCGCGGGCCGCACTCGGCCCACCGGGTCCCGGCAGCACCCAGGCCACCAGGCCGCTGGCCTCCCGCAGAGCGCCCGCCAGGTCCTGGATCTGCGGGATCACCCCGCGCGCGTACGGCCCGTCGAAGAACGGCACCATGTCGATCACCACCAGCGCGGTGCAGGCCGGATCGAGCCGGGTGTATGCGTGACGGCGGCCGCGACGCTCCTCCTGGCGGGCGTACTCGCGCTGCGGGATCGACCAGGCGTGCAGCAGGGCGGGGGCGTCGGCCGGAGACAAGGCGTTCACGCGCACCCCTTGGAGTGGATGGTGTTGGCGGCCATCAGGACCGACACCGCGGCGCCGGAGAGCAGGAGCGTGCCGTCCATCGCGGCGGCCACCGCCTCCTGCAGCGGCCACCACTCCACGGTCATGCCCGTCTCGGCGCCGGTCAGCTCCTGCTCACCGAGCGTCAGATCCCGGGCGATGAACATGTGGAGCCTGGCCGTGGACTTGGTCATCAGGGCGATCTCGCCGAGCCTGCTCCAAGTGGTGGCCGTGATGCCCGCCTCCTCCTTGAGTTCGCGCCGCGCGGCGTCGAGCGGGTCCTCGCCCGGGTCGAGGCTGCCGCCCGGCGGGGTGAGGACCTCGCCGTGGACGTAGCTGCGGTAGCGGACCATGGCGATGCGGCCCTGGTTGTCCAGGGCGATCGTCAGAGCCCCGTCGACCCGGGCCTGGTGGAATTCGATGGCCCCTTCGGTGCCGTCGGGCTGGGTCACCGTGTCGCGATGGATCAGGTACGAGCCGGTGTCCAGCAGGGTGGCGCGGCTGTGGTGCTGCCACGGCTTCGGAACGGCCGGCTGACGGGTGACGGTGGGCAGGCTCAAGGACGGACTCCTTCGGGCTGGCGGGCGGTGGTGAGCAGCGGGAGGGGACGGTCAGGATGAGTGGTCGGGCTGGGCGCGCCGGGCATCGTCGTCGGCCGGCCGACCCTGTCGGGCGGTCAGGTCCGGTCGGGAGTACGGGGGTGGCGCTGTCCAGGCAGCGGGGTGTTGCCGTACTGGCGGGCCTGGAGTAGGTAGGCGGTGCGGTAGCTGCCGCGCCCGGGCCGGCCCGGGGCCGGCCCGTTGCCCATGAGCCCACCGAGTCCGCTCCGAACCGCGCACTCTCCAGGGTCCGCGCGAACTCCGCGTCCTCCAGGGCGGCGAGCTCGACCGAGTCGGCGTGCCGCAGCAGCGTCAGGGTGGTGATCCGCTCGACCTGGGGCTCCAGGACCGCCGCCGCCCACGTCGAGGCCGACGACAGCCAACTCGCCGCGCCGGTCGCCGCACCCGCGACCAGCAGCGGAACCACCGCGCGGTGCAGACTCTGCGTGGCACTACCGCCGGCCAGTAGCTCGGCCAGCACCCGGTTGGTCGCCACCAGCGCAACCGCGGCGGAGACGGCACGGCCGACCTCGGCGCACACCACGCCGACCAGGGCCCGCCGGTCGGCCTGCCATGCCAGGCGCCAGGCAGGGACCAGCATGGCCGGGATCTGCCGGACGACGCGGCGCAGCGTGGCATCAGCGGTGACGCTCTCGTGCCGGGCGAACCCGAAGTCGTAGCCGAACTTGGCCCCGAACAGGCGCAGCTCACCGGCCGAGGGCCGGAACTCGGGTCGAGGCTTGCGGCATGGCCAGATCACTGGGCGGCTCCAAAACTCGTCGAAGGGCACGGGCAGGATGGCGGTGCACGCGCCGACCCGGGTGGCGGCCGGGCGCACCGTCCTCCTCCGGCCGCGTTACACCGGCGCGGCGGCGAGGCGATCACGGAACACCCGCAGTGCGACGACGAGGCCACGGTCACAGCGGCAGTACCCAGTGCAGGCCCGGGCCGCCGATGACGCGCTGCTCCTGGTCGGTCAGCTCCAACCGGTAGGCGTCCGGCCGGCCGGCAGCGGCCCAGCGCTCGTGGACGTCCTCGGCGAGCTGCCACAGGGCGCGCGGGCCCCACTCGGTGACGGTGGCACCGTCCGGGGCGATGTGGGCGCGCGACCCGTCGGTGCCCACGAGCACCACATCCTCACCTCCGGCCGGGCTCCAGAAGCGGCGCACCCCGGGCAGCAGGTGGCCGACCGCGACCCAGAAGCCGCGCTCGGAGTGCGGGGGCGGCGCCAGGACGGCCGTGCGCGTGGCGACGCCGACTGAGCATTGCCCGGGTACCGGCAGCCAGCCGGAGCCTCGGGCCGGGACGTGCCCCCACAGGTCGGCGGTCAGCGTGCCCGAGAAAGCACCGCCCCTGTCATGTTCGACGAGGGCGGTGGCGTGCCAGCCGGGCGCGCCGGGGTTGATGGTCGTGCGCAGCAGACCGCCCGGCGCCAGGCGGCGCAGCCAGCCGGCCGGGACGGCGGGCACGGCGAAACTGGCGGCGATCTTGTCCCAGGTGCCTTCGGGCAGGCCGCGCAGCGCGTCGCGGGCCAGAAGCCGCACGTCGGCGCAGATCTCCCGGAGCCTGGGCGTGGCCTGGCGCACCAGGTCGCGGTCGCACTCGACGCCGGTGACCTGGCGCCCGGTCAGGCAGTGGGCGACCGCCGACAGGTAGCCCGTGCACGCCCCCAGTTCGAGGAACCGGTCTCCCGAGACGACCTTCAGGTCCTGCAGGGTGCGGGCGAGGAGCCCGGCGCCGGAACTCTGGGCGCAGGGCCGGCCGGTGTAGACGGCGCCAACCGTGTGTTCGGCGGCCGGTTGGTCGGCGAGTTGGACGACCACCTGATCCATGGAGTAGACGAGCGCCCGGTACGCGGCCCGGTCTCCGTCGGCGTCCAGCAGCCGCCAGCGCTTTGTCGGCCGCTCCTCGCCCAGCGGTAGGTAGGCGCGCGGGATGAGGTGGTGGCGCGGCACGGCGGCCATCGCCGCGACGACCGCCGGGTTGTGGACCCCGGGCTCCGCGGCCAAAGCGAGCGCGTAGCCGCTGGGCACCGAGCCGACAGTGGTGGCGTCCGCCGTCGCGGGCGGCCCCTCGACGGCGCACAGGTCAGGTGCTGTGCTTCTTGGCGTAGCGTTCACCGGGTCTCCCGTCGGTGGTTCGTCGTGGTTCGTCGGTGGTCAGGGACGCACGATGTGGGCCGGGACACCGCTGCGCACCGCGGCCAGCACGGCGCGCGTCAGGGCGTGGTCGTGGGCTCCGGTCCCGTCCTCGAGCTGCGCCTCGGAGACGGTGACGACCTCGTCGTGCTCGCGCGGGTCGAGCCGGATCGCGGCGAGCTGCGCGGCCGTGAGCGTCGGCGCCGCGTGGATGAACCCGATCTTCGTCGGCCAGCCGGCCCGGGGCCCCTCGACGACGGTGGCCACCAGCGGCAGCAGTTCCGGGTCGGGCGAGTACCGAAGGCCGGTCTCCTCGAAGGTCTCGCGCACCGCGGTGTGCAGTGGGTTCGGGTCGGTGAAGTCGGCGTCCCCGCCAGGAAATTGAAGTCCCTTGGCGGGGTTGGTGGAGCGCAGCAGGACCACCTTGCCCTCGGCGGTGGTGAGGAAGAGGTCGGCCCACATCGTGGCGGCGGGGATACCGGCCAGGTAGGAGGGCAGGGGGAGGTAGCCGGGGTAGGGCTTGGGCTGGGCGGCATGTCGGCCGATCAGGTCTCGCTCGTGGTCGGCGAGCCGGTCGGGAAGGTCGGCGGGCAGCACCCACCGGTGCACATCGTGCTCGGCGCTGAGGACGACGTCCTGCGGGTGGTCGAGGGTGGCGGCGAAGGCGAACTCGCGCACCCGTCGGCCGCGGGCGTTGTCGTAGTCGCTGTAACCGAGGTAGGCGGTGACCCGCGCCCCGGTGATGCCGGTCGCCGCGGCGCGCCGCGCGGTCACCAGGGGGCTCTCGCCATCCTCGATGCCGCCACCTGGCAGCTCCCACAGCCCGCCCAGCCGCGCGGTGGCCGCCCGGCGCACCAGCAGCACCTCGGCACGGTGGTTGACGAGCAGGACCGCGGTGGCCAGGTGCTGCGCGCCGGCGGCCCGGGCTTCGGCGAGCAGGTCGAACGGTGGCTGGTCGGTCATCGGGCGCTCCAGGTCAGCGAGGTCGGGCCGGCGAGGTCCCGGTAGCCGAGCGAGCGGTACAGCTCCTCGGCGTCCGGGGACGCGGTGAGGTTGATCTGTCCGCAGCCGTGGGCGGTCAGCCAGTCGTGCACGGCCGCGACGACCCGCCGGGCGTGGCCCTGGCGGCGGTGGGCGGGGTCGGTCGCGACGGAGGCGATGTGCCCGACGTACGGTCCTTGACCGGGCCTGGGCATGCGGTCGGTGTACTGAGCCACCGCGCAGGACAGCAGGCGGGTGCCGTCGTCGATGACGAACGCGGCGAACCGCTCGTCACCGGCGAGCCGGTCGGCGAACCACCGCTCGCACTCGCCCGACCACTCCCGCTCGGGAACAGTGCCGGCGGAAGCGAGCATGACCAGGCGCAGCCGGGTCAGCTCACCCGCGTCCGACGGCACCGCCCGCCGCAGGCCTGCCCCGGCGGTCGCGGCCGGTCGGTGAGGTGGGCGCGGTGCGGGTGGTCGGACGGCCACACTGTCCCGGGTCTGCGCCGCGTGGGCGAGCAGCAGATCGCGCGTCGAAGTGCGAAGCCGCAACCGGTTCAGCATGTCCGGGGTGAACCAGCGCAGCAGGACGCCCTCGGTCAGGCCCACCGCATCCGGGTCGCCGGCCCAGCGGGCGGTGTAGACCTGGACGGGCACACACAGACCGTCGGCGCCGATGGCCTGCTCCACGACGAGCGGCTCCAGTGCACCCAGTTCGAGACCGGGGGCCTCCTCGGCGAGCTCGCGCCGCAGCGTGTCCTCCAACGTACGGTCCTGCGGCTCGCGGCCACCGCCGAGCAGACTGAACTCACCCGGGGCCCAGATGTGGCCGAACGCATCGCGCAGGTGCAGGAGGTAGCGGCCGTTGCCGTCGTGGATCAGCACGGAGGCGTTCACCGGTTCCGGCCGCCCGTCCAGGCCCGCGGTGCTCAGCTTGGCGCGCAGCGACGGGGAGGCGACCTGCTCGAAGGGGCGCCACTCGCAGCCGGTGACCTCCTCCGCCTGGAGCGCCATTTCGGGTGTTGCTGCGTCGGCGAGGTAGAAGGCGAACCGGAAGTCGTAGTGCTGGTGGGTGCCCTCACCCTTGTCGGGGTTCGGGTCGATGTCGTTCAGGTCGATGTCGACGGGCTGGGCGAGGAGCTGTGGGACCAGGCACAGCGCCTCGGGCGGGATGCCGGCCTCCTCGGTGACTTCCCGCATTGCGGTGGCCAGCAGGCTGGTGTCGGATTCCTCGCCGTGGCCGCCGGGGCAGAGCGTCAGCCCGGTGGCCTTGTGGTGGATGTGCAGGACCTGCTGTTCGCGATTGATGACGACGGCGCTGCAGGTGATGTGTGCGGGCAGCGTCGTGCGGCTGGTCGGCGCAGGCTCGGAGGCCAGCATGGCGAGCAGCGGTTCGAGCTTGGCGCGTTCGGTGGGGTGGTGGGCCAGGTAGGCGCGGGTGACGGCGGTGATGGTGACGGCGGACGGCGGCAAGCGGGGCTCCTTCAGAACCGGGGGACGAGGACGGGCACGGCTATCCGTGGGCGTGGTGGGCTCAGGCGGTTGGGTCTTCGAGGGCGTGGTTCCACGTGCCCAGGTGGTCGGGGTCTAGGAGCGGGGCGACTGGGGTGGCCAGGTACTCGTGTTCGACGAGGTAGAGGGCGGCGGTGCCTTGGTGGCCGGGGAAGAGTTCGCTCAGGTGGTGGTGGACCTCTTCCTGGGTGGCGTTGTCCTTGTGGAGGAGTCGGCGGGCGAGGAGCTTGGTGTTCCATACGTCCAGGCCGACGGCGGACGGGTTGCGGGAGGCGCGGGAGGCGATGATGCCCGCGGTGTAGGGGCCGACGCCTTTGATCTCGGAGCTCAAGCGTTTGCCTCCTTTCACGTCTCGCTGATCATCAAGTCGAGGGTTCTCACCACAGCTCCTCAAGGCAGGAACAGCGCGCGGTATGCGGAACCACCGCAGCGGCAGGCGGCGGAAGCTCAAGTTGGCAGCCCAGATGCAGAGTTAGGCCGGATTTGCGGTCGAGGAGTGTCTGATGATGACGCTGATCGAGTCCGGCGTTCAAGCGGGTCGCCTCCGGGCGAGCCCGGGTCGAACGGGGAGTTTTCGAGCACCTTGGCGGCGCGGCCGAGAGCGTCCTCCAGCCGGTCGTGAACGGCGTTGGCATGGTGGTGGAACCCAGTGCGCAGGCGGCGAGAGCCTGTTCGAGCGCGGTCGCCCTGCCGGGTTCGAGGTGGTCGCGGACGCCGTGGTGGGTGAGGAGGTCGCGTAGCGCGTAGCCGTCGCCGGATTCACTCGTTCGATTGGCCAGGCGTCTGAGCAGGTTTCGGGCCCGGTTCGAAGATGAGACAGTGGCCGATGGCGGCGTCGGCGTGTCGTTCACCAGGTCGGCACAGCGCGGTGAGCAGCGCGGTGACGGCGTCCTCCCAGGGGTCGCCCGGCTCGGTGTCCTCCAGTAGCGCGAGGGCGCCGGACAGGTCGCCGGTGGTGGCGGCGGCGAGGACTGCGGTCTGGCGGCCGTCGAGGATGCGCCGGCCGATGCCGCGATGTTCCTCGATGTGGCGTAGGGCTTCGCCCCAGCGGCCGGCGGAGGTGAGGGCGCGGGTGCCGTCGGCGATGACGACCCGCCACAGCCACTGGCGGACCTCGCCGCGGTGCTGGTCGTTCTCGGTGAGGCGGGCCGGGACGGTGATGCCATCGAGGGTCGTCTCGGTGGCGGTGGTGACGGCTCGGTAGAGGTTGAGGAGGAGTTGGTGGCCGTGCTGGTGGTGGCCGGCGCGGATGTGGAGGCGGGCGAGGTTGACGATCGGCTCGAGGCCGCGGATGGCGCTCATCGCGGGGAGGCGGGCCGCGGGTGAAGTAGAGGGCGGCGTGGCGTGCCCGTCGGGCCAGCCGATCCCACTGTCGGCCACCATGTCGAGCAGCGGCACCAGCGCGCCGCGGCCGTAGCGCTCGTAGAACTTCTGATGGTAGGACCGCCATGCTGCCGTGCCGTTGGGAGCGGCGCTGAGCCTGGCCAACAGGTGGGCGGCTCGCGCGGCCTCGTCGGCCACCGCTTGCGGGAGGACCAGGTCGGCGTCCAGCCGCAGATCGACGGCCGGAGCTGGAAGGCTGCCGTCAGCGGTACGCAGATCCGCCAGGATCTCGGCGGCATTGGCGACTTGCTTGGCTCCGGCCTTTTCCAAGGCGGTCAGGAGGGGCTCGAGAGGGTCGGGATCGGTTGCCGGGGTGTGAAGGTTCGTGATGAGCGCCCGCTGGGTGACGAGCTCGGACAGGATGCCGGTGACCTGTTCGGCGGTTGCGGTGGGGAACTCGGCGTGGACCTTGTCGGCCAGGTCCTGGAAGCGGAGCGGCTGGCGTGCGGCGGCGAGAGCGAAGGCGACGGGCCGGGTGTGGCGCAGGGTCGTCTCGCCTGCGGCCGTTCCGCCGCCGGGCTGGACGACCGGCCGGTGGGGGACGACTAGGAGCGTGGGTCAGTAACGAGCAAGCGGCTCCGCTCCCGTCACCGACGGATCGGTCGCGGCGGCCTCGGCGGGGCCTGTGTGGGGTTCGGGC
>NZ_JBSFJV010000027.1:0-90199 GCF_053598235.1 Kitasatospora sp. NPDC001159 | reverse complement strand
CTCCCCCCATCCCCCCGGTCACCCCCCGCCTTTTGTGTGTGGTGGTTAATGTCGGCCCGGCCGACTTCCCGCTCCACCGCGCGACGGTGGCGTCAGCAGGAGATGGTGCCGCCGCCGACGTTGGTGCCGAGCACGCCGGTGAACTTCTTGAACAGGTTGATCCGGTCGTTGCGCTCGTCCGGGTTCTTGCCGTTGCACTCCAGGTCGCCGTTGATGGCGCGGATGGTCTCGCCGAAGCCCCGGTTGTTGACGACGGCTTCGTGCGGGGTCATCGCCCCGGCGCCCTTCTGGGTGTCCCAGAACCAGAGGCCGGTCTTCCATGCGACGGCCGGGTCCTTTTCCATCCTGTACGGGTCGTGCAGCAGGTCGATGTGCAGGGCGTCGCCGGCGGCCTTGTAGTTGAAGTTCCAGCTGAGCTGCAGCGGCCCGCGACCGTAGTACGCGGACTGCCCGGCCGGGCAGCCGTACGGCTGCGAACGGTCGCAGTAGTGGCTGTAGTTGGCGGTGTTCCGCTCGACGACGTACCTCAGCCCGCCGGTCTCGTGGCTGACGTTGGCGAGGAAGGCCGCCGCCTCGCGCTTGCGGGTGGCGGCGTCGCCGGTCGCGGCGAAGCCGGGGTAGGCGCTCAGGGCGTCGATCAGGCCCCTGTACGTGTAGAAGGGGTTCCGGCTCGGGAACATCTGGTTGAACTGGGCCTCGCTGACCACGAATGAGCCGGCGGCGGCGGCCTGGGTGGCGGTTGGCCCGGCCAGGACGAGGGTGCTCAGGACGGCGGCCGAGGCGCCTGCGGACAGCACGCGGGAAAGCTTCATCACTTCCTCAACAAGTGGCTGGTGAACGGTGCTTCGCTCTCGAAGCACCGGGGCCATCGTGGTGCGCGGCTCCCGCGATTCGACACTTTCCATGGTCTAAACCACTCGAACGGGTTGTATCCGATCGAGGAGCCGGGGCGGCATTCGCCGAAGGGTGATCATCTCGCCGTCAGGCGCACCGGATAGCCTCATCCGCGCACGAGGAACGGGCGAACACGGCGCGACCGGGGGGCAAGGGCATGGCGCACACCGACGACGAGGGCGACGAGCGGCTGGCGGCCGAGGGCGAGGTGGCCGTCGCTCGGCTGGCGATCGACTCCGGGGACCTCGCGCACGCCGCCGACCACCTCTCCGACGCGATCCTCTCCGACCCCCAGCTGCCCGAACTACACGAGGCACTGGCCGAGTTGTGCGCGGCGGCGGGCGGCCCGGCGGCGGCGCGCGAGCTGTTCCCGCTGGACGGCGAGGTCTACCTCGGCACCGTCGTCTGCCGTGCCCACGTGGAGGCCGCCGCCGGGGACTGGGACAACGCCGTCGGCCTGCTCGCCTCGGCGATCCAGCACGAGCCGGCCCGCCCCTGGGCGCACGCCGCCTGGCTCGCCCGCGAGGACCTGCCCGCCCTCGTAGACCCGGACGCCGTCGCCCAGGCGGTGGCCCGCGCCGCCGGCGCCCTGCCCGACCGGCTGCCCGCCGAACTCGCCGACGCCGTGAGGCCCTTCGACCGCTTCGTGCAGGCCGTACTGGCCCGCAACGGCGAGCACGCGCTGCTGCTGGCGATGGCCTCCGGTCTGACCCGCCGCCTCGGCGCCACCGCCCGGGCCGTCGAACTGGCCCAGCGCGCCCACCGGTCGGCCCCCGGCTACCTGCCCGCCGTGATGCTCGGCAACGCCCTGCGCTCCGACGGCCGGCCCGAGGCGGCGCTCGCCGTCTGGGAGGACGAACTGGCCCGGGAGGCGCCGGAGAAGGACAACTCCAGCAGCTACCTCGCCGTCGACGTGGCCGAACTGTACGGCACCCTCGGCCGCCCCGCCGACGGCCTGCCCTGGCTGGACCGGGTGCTCGCCACCGCCCCCGACCACCCCAAGGCGGCCCCGGCCCGGTTCGGGCTGCGCCACGCCCTCGACGGCGACCCGGTGCACCTGCTCGGCCTGGCCGACCACCACCGCGCCCACCCCGACCACGAGTACGCCCAGGACCTGCTGGAGCGGCTCAGCCACCGCGAGCCCTGGCTCGGCATGGTCTCCGGCGCCACCGAGGCGACCGTCAACGTGCTGCACCAGGTGCTCGGCGCCGAGGGCACCGGCCGCGACACCGAGATCGACTGCACCGCCTCCGCCGTGGAGCCGCCCAGCTCGGTGCTGGCCGTCCAGCTCGCCCTGCCGCGCTCCACCGTCTCCTACCGGTCCGTCGGCGAGCCCGACCCCCGGCTGCCGCTGACCGAGCCCACCACCCGGATCTGGTCCTGGGACGGCACCGACCCGCGCCCGGCCGTCGCCCAGCCCGCCCCTGCGAGCGCCGAACTCGTCCGCGCCACCGCCGAGATCGTCTGGCCGACCATCCCCGGCGCCTACGACCACGCCGTCCGACTGGCCGGGCTGCCGCTGGACGAACTGCTCGGTGTGCTGGTCCACCCGCCATTGCCCCGCGAGGACGACCTCGGCCGCGCGCTGCTCGCCCACCAGCCCGAACTGTGGGTGCGCGCCGTCCAGGCCTTCGCCTGCCTCGGCATCGCCCACCACCGCACCGACCAGCCGTGGGAGGGCTCCGAGCGCCGCCGGGTGCTGCGCGACCTGCTGCTCGGGCCGGAGGACTGGGTGGTCGAGGCGGCCGGCTTCGCCCTGGTCGCGATCGGCTGGACGCACCCCGAGACCCGGGCCGACATCGCCGAGCTGCTGCGGCAACGGCTGGAGTACAGCGCCCGGGCGAGCCGCAGCCGGGCGGTGACGATCCTGCGCTCGCTCGCCGCCCTGGCGCTCGCCGCGCCGTGGATGGAGTCGGCCGACCGTGACCTCGCCAGGCACCTGCTGGCGGAGGCGGACGGTCAGGACGGTGGGGGCCGCCGTGGCGGCGGGGAGGCCGAGGCCCGAGAGGAGCCGGTGGAGCCGGGCGCGCAGCAGCAGCCCGGGCCCCGCCCCGGCCTGATCCGCCGTCTCTTCGGCCGGAGCTAGCGCTACCCGCTACCCCACCCCCGGCAGCGGCTCCTGGTCCACCTCGAACCGTGCGACCCGCTCCGCCGGGTCGCGGCACTCCGGCCCCAGCCGCAGCATCCGTGACTCCGGGTCGTGCAGCGGCCGGTGGCAGCGGCGGCAGGTGACCCGGGGGCGGAGGGCCTGGGTGGTGTCCGTGCCGGGGAGTGGCTCAGGGCTGGTCATGGGGAGACGGTAGCCGCCGTGAAAGGATCCGGCCCATGGCCACGGACCGCAGCAGCGCAGGAGACCCGGCACGCACCCTCGCCCTGCTCTGGGGGCAGACCGCCGAGGAGAAGCCCGGCCGGCGCGGCCCGAAGCAGGCCCGCTCGACCGGCGAGATCGCCGCCGCCGCCATCGCCGTGGCCGACGCCGAGGGCGTGGACGCCGTCACCATGCGCCGGGTCGCCCAGGAGCTGGGGGTGTCCCCGATGGCGCTCTACACCTATGTGCCCGGCAAGGCCGAACTGCTCGACCTGATGCTGGACACCGTCTACGCCACGATGCCCCGCAGCGCCCCGGCCGACGAGGGCTGGCGGGCCAGGGTCACCGCCGTCGCCGACGACAACCGGGCGCTGATCCGCGCCCACCCCTGGGTCGCCGCCGTCTCCACCAGCCGCCCGCCGCTCGGCCCCGGCCTGATGGCCAAGTACGAGTACGAGCTGCGCGCCTTCGAGGGCACCGGCCTGCCCGACGTCGAGCTGGACGCCGCGCTGACCCACCTGCTCGGCTTCGTCCAGACCTGCGCCCGGATGGCCGTCGACGAGCGCGCCGTCCAGCAGGACAGCGCGCTGACCGACGCCCAGTGGTGGGAGGCCAACGCCGAACTGCTCGCCCGGGTCTTCGACCCCGAGCGCTACCCGGTCGCCGCCCGTGTCGGCGCCGCCGCCGGGCAGGCGCACGGCGGCGCGTACAGTCCGGAGCACGCGTACTCCTTCGGGTTGGGCCGGGTGCTGGACGGGCTGGCGGCGCTGATCAAGGAGCGGTAGGGCGCCCGTCGTACTCCTCGCGGGCACCGGCGACGGCGCACATCCGGGACTCCACCCAGTGCGCGAGCGCCGAGACGTGCTCGGCGGCCTCGCACCCGAGCGGGGTGAGGCCGTAGTCGACCCGGGGCGGGATCGCGGGATGGGCCGCGCGCAGCACGAAGCCGTCCCGCTCCAGGGCCTGCAGGGTCTGGGCGAGGCGAGCCGGCCCTGCGCACCGGGGACCTGGCCCGGCTGATCGGCCGCCCGACCGTCCCGCTGGTCGAGTCCGTCCGCGCGGCGCTGGGCGCCTGGAGCGTCCGGGTGCACAAGGCAACCGCCTGACCAGCGAGAACGCCGGATCCGTCCAGTATTCAAACAATGTCATGACCAAAATCCGGAAACGGAGATGACATCCTGCCCTCCCGCCCGCTACCGTCACCCCGATACATCGCGCGCGCGGGAGGGCACTCGGCCATGCCACAGACAACCCAGCAGGACAGCGGCGGAGGCCTCTGGTACGGCATGGCGGCCTACGGCATCTGGGGGCTCTTCCCGCTGTTCTGGCCGCTGCTGGAGCCCGGCGCCGCCGACGACATCCTGGCCAACCGGATGGTCTGGTCCCTGGTCGCCGTGGTGCTGATGCTGGTCGCCCAGCGGCACTGGAGCTGGATACGCCCGCTGCTGCGCCAGCCCCGCCGACTCGCCATGCTGGCCGGCGCGGCCATGGTGATCTCCGTCAACTGGGGCGTCTACATCTGGGCCGTCAACAACGGGCACGTGGTGGAGACCAGCCTCGGCTACTTCATCAACCCCCTGGTCACCATCGCCTTCGGCGTCCTGCTGCTCAAGGAGCGGCTGCGCGGCACGCAGTGGACGGCCGTCGGCATCGGCGCGGCCGCCGTCGCGGTGCTGACCGTCGCCTACGGGCAGCTGCCCTGGATCGCGCTGGTCCTGGCGCTCTCCTTCGCCACCTACGGCCTGCTGAAGAAGCAGGTCGGGCTGAGCGGGCTGGAGAGCCTGGCGGCGGAGAGCGCCTTCATGTTCCCCTTCGCCCTCGGCTACCTGATCTACCTGGAGGTCGGCGGGCACGGCACCTTCGGCCACACGGCGCCCGGCTCGTACGGCTGGGGGCACTCGGCGCTGCTGATGCTCAGCGGCGTGATCACCGCGATCCCGCTGCTGTTCTTCGGCGCGGCGGCCGTGCGGGTGCCGCTGACCGTGCTCGGGCTGCTGCAGTACCTGGCGCCGGTGTTCCAGTTCCTGATCGGCGTCGCCGTCTTCCACGAGTCGATGCCGCCCGCGCGCTGGGCCGGCTTCGCCCTGGTCTGGGCCGCGCTCGCGCTGCTCACCTGGGACGCGCTGCGCCAGGTGCGGGCCGGGCGGGCCGCGGTCGTGCCGCAGCCCGCCCCCGTACGGCGGGAAGCCGTCACGCGCTGACGTGTCTCAGGCGCCGATACCGCTCATGCGCTGACGTCGCTCATGCGCTGATGTCACGGCTGGTGAACCGCGACCAGGCCGCCGAGCCGAACACGGCGACGTAGGCGGCCTGCAGACCGAGGTCCTTCCACACGCCGTCCCAGTACATCGGTTCGCGCAGCAGGTCCGAGAAGCTCATCCAGTAGTGGGTGAACAGGAACGGCCGGATCGCGTCCAGCTGAGGGAAGGCGTCCAGGATCTGCACGGTGATCACCAGGCCGACGGTCGCGGCCATCGCCGCGATGCCGCTGCCGGTGAGGGTGGAGACGAACAGCCCGATCGCCACCAGCCCGGCCAGCGAGACCGCGACCACCCCGGCCACCAGCACCGCCCGCAGCAGCGCGTCGGAGAAGCCGATGGTGTCCCCGGAGATCAGCGTGACCTCACCGAGCGGGAACAGCGCGGCGCCGGTGGCCAGCGCGGACAGCGCCACCGCCGCCGTGGCGGCCAGGCAGAACGCCAGCCCGGCGGTGAACTTGGCGGCCAGCAGCCTGGTCCGCCCGGCCGGGGCGACCAGCAGGTAGCGCAGCGTCCCGGTGGCCGCCTCGCCGGCGACCGAGTCCCCGGCCACCACACCGACCGTCATCGGCAGGAAGACCGGCAGCGCCACCCCCAGCGCGGTGAACACCAGGAACAGGCCGTTCTGCGTGGTCTGCGCGATGAAGCTCGCTCCACCGCCGCCCTCGTGCGGGCTGTCGGTGTTGAGCTTGACCACCACGCCGATCAGGATCGGCAGCACCGCCAGGATGCCCAGCAGCACCCTGGTGCGCAGCCGGCGGAAGGTCAGGTGCAGCTCGTTGCGGAACAGCGCCAGGAATCCGGCCGCGGTCTGCGGTCGACGGCCGGCCGCCACCGGCACCGCCTCAGCCTGCGACATCGAAGCCCTCCCCGGTCAGCGCCACGAAGGCGTCCTCCAACGTGCCCCGCTCCAGCCCGAATCCGTGCACCCGCACCCCGGCCTCGACCAGCGCCGCGCACAGCTTGGGCAGCACCCTGTCGCCCTGGGCGCCCAACTCGCCGTCCACCCGGCCCTCGCCGGGCACCAGCGCGCCCACCTGGTGGGCGGCCAGCACCTCGGCGGCCTGCGCCACGTCGGGGGTGCGGACCACCAGCCGGCCCTGGGCCCGGGCGGCCAGCTCGGCGACGGTGCCCTGCACCAGCAGCCGGCCCCGGGACATCACCGCCGCGTGGGTGCAGACGTGCTCGATCTCGTCCAGCAGGTGCGAGGAGAGGAACACCGTGGTGCCCTCCGCCGCGACCTCCCGCACCAGCGCCCGGATCTCCCGCATGCCCTGCGGGTCCAGGCCGTTGGTCGGCTCGTCCAGCACCAGCAGCTCGCGCGGCTGCAGCAGCGCGGAGGCCAGGCCCAGGCGCTGCTTCATGCCCAGTGAGTAGGCGCGGGCCTTCTTCCCGGCCGCGGCGCTCAGGCCGACCCGCTCCAGCGCGGTGTCCACCCGCTGCCGGCGGGTGCGCGGGTCGGCGGTCGGATCGGCGGAGTCGAAGCGGATCAGGTTGTCCCGGCCGGAGAGGAAGCCGTACAGCGCCGGGCCCTCGATCAGCGCGCCCACCCGGGGCAGCACGGAGGCGACGGACTGCGGCATCGACTCGCCGAGCACGGTGGCCACGCCGGAGGTGGGGGCGATCAGGCCCATCAGCATCCGGATGGTGGTGGTCTTGCCGGAGCCGTTGGGGCCGAGGAAGCCGAACACCGAGCCGCGCGGCACGGTCAGGTCCAGGCCGTCCACGGCGAGCTGATCGCCCCGGAAGCGCTTGGTCAGGCCGCGGGTTCTGATCACGTCATCGGTGTGGGAGGGCGGAGAAGCGGGAGCGGGGGCCGGGCGCAGCGCGGCGCCCGTACCCCCGGCCGACTCCGTAACGTCCCCCGTTACGGGAGTCTCGGTCATGCGTCAGTTCACCCCGGCGGCGTGCTGCAGGACCGGCAGGGTCACCGCGCCGGCGAAGACCCGGCCGTCGTCGGTGAGCAGGACGTTGACGACCTTGGTGCTGATCAGCGTGCCGCCGCCGACCGGCTTGCCGAGCGACTTGACCAGTGCCTGCGGGTTCACCGGCCGGCCGTGGTGCTTGCCCTGCTTGCCGTCGCCCTTGGACTCGCCGACGGGCGCCTCGACGCTGCTGGGCAGCTGCGCGGAGACCACGGCCGTCCAGCCCTCGCCGATCACGTTCACGCCACCGTGGTCCTTGGCGGTCCCGCCCTTGGCGGCTTCGCCCTTGCCGGCGTGGTCCTTGGCGGCCTCGTCCGCCTTCCGCTCCGTCACCTTGGCGCCCTTGGGTACCGTGAAGTCGAAGGTCTTGGCGGCGGGCTTGGCGAAGGACACGTCGGTGAAGTGGACGTCCAGCACGGTGGAGCCGTCGGTGGACTTCACCACCACCGCGAGCGGCACCCCGTTGTCGGCGGCCACCGAGATCCGCACCTCGGCGACCGTCGAGCCGGACTGGGTCGGCTTGACGCTCAGCTGGTACGCCTTCTGCCCGGCCACGCTGGCCGTCCCGGTCACGGTGACCGAGGTGGTGCCGGCGCTCGTGGTCAGGAACTGCTTGGCGGCCTCCTGCGGGGTGGTCGGCACGCCGGTCAGCGGCGCCTTGGAGTGCTGCTCGGCCGCCGGACGCCCGGTCAGGTGCACCGCGCTGTTGGTCGAGCTGTCCCAGGCCCAGCTCTGGTCGCCGTTGCGGACCAGGGTGTAGCCCGCCATGTTCTCCATCAGGTCCACCCGCTGGCGGTCCGGCCCGTCCACCGCGACCCGCAGGGTCTGGTCCCCGCCGAGCAGGCCGAGCAGCTTGGCCTGCGGGTCCGCCGAGGAGCCCTTGCCCTGCTCGCCGCCGCCGTGCCCGGCCGCCGCGGCGAGCCCGCCGGCCCCGCTCAGCAGTTGGCTGGGCAGCCCGAGGTCGGTCGAGACCGACACCGTCCCGGACAGGGTCTGCGCGTCGGAGCCGAGCACCTTGGCCACCAGCTGCTCCGCCGAGACGGTCGGCAGGTCGGGCGGGGAGTCGGCGGCCAGCGCGGGCACCAGCCCGACCCCGGTGGCGATCACCGCGGCCACCGCCAGCGGCACACCGGCGCGTACCAGGGTGCGCCGCCGCGAACGGAACGGCACCCCGCCGTCCTGCTGGTCCCCCACCGCCGTGTCATTGGTCATGGCGTCCTCAACTCCTCCGTGAACCCGTGTGATTGGCACTGCCCTTCCATTAGAGGTCGGCGCCGCCGCCGCGTCATCGCCCTGCAGGGCCAGATCGGGGTGAACCTGGTGGGTACATCGACCCTGAGACGGCCTCAGGGTTGGCTCCTCCGAACGTACGACACCTGGCGTAGGGTCGCGCCATGGACGGAACCGCCATGGACGCAAGCAACCCCCCGACCGCGAACGCGATGCGGCGCGCTCTGCGCCGCGCCCGGGACGGCGTCGCCCTCGATGTGGCCGAGGCCGCCGTGCTGCTCCAGGCCAGAGGCGAGGACCTGCGCGACCTGTGCGCGAGTGCCGCCCGGGTGCGCGACGCCGGGCTGGAGGCGGCCGGCCGTCCCGGCGTCATCACCTACTCCAAGAGCGTCTTCATCCCGCTGACCCGGCTCTGTCGCGACAAGTGCCACTACTGCACCTTCGCCACCGTCCCCGGCAAGCTGCGCCGGGCCGGGCACGGGATGTTCATGTCCCCGGACGAGGTGCTCGAGGTGGCCCGGCGCGGGGCCGAACTCGGCTGCAAGGAAGCCCTGATCACGCTCGGCGACAAGCCCGAGGACCGCTGGCCCGAGGCCCGCGAGTGGCTGGACGCGCACGGCTACGACGACACCGTCGCCTATGTGCGGGCGATGTCCGTCCGCATCCTGGAGGAGACCGGCCTGCTGCCGCACCTCAACCCCGGGGTGCTGAGCTGGACGGACTTCCAGCGGCTGAAGCCGGTCTCCGCCTCGATGGGCATGATGCTGGAGACCACCGCCACCCGGCTGTGGAGCGAGCCCGGCGGTCCGCACTTCGGCTCCCCGGACAAGGAACCGGCCGTCCGGCTGCGGGTGCTGGAGGACGCCGGCCGAAGCTCCGTCCCGTTCACCAGCGGCCTGCTGATCGGCATCGGCGAGACGTACCAGGAGCGCGCCGAGTCGCTGTTCGCGCTGCGCAAGGTCTCCCGGGCGTACCACGGCATCCAGGAACTGATCCTGCAGAACTTCCGCGCCAAGCCGGACACCGCGATGCGCGGCATGCCGGACGCCGAACTGGACGAGCTGGTCGCCACGGTGGCGGTGGCCCGCCACCTGCTGGGCCCGACCGCCTGCCTGCAGGCGCCGCCGAACCTGGTGGACGGCGAGTACGAGCGGCTGATCGCGGCCGGCATCGACGACTGGGGCGGCGTCTCCCCGCTCACCCCGGACCACGTCAACCCCGAGCGCCCCTGGCCGCAGATCGACCGCCTGGCCGAGCGCTCGGCCGCGGCCGGCTTCGACCTGCGCGAGCGCCTCGCCGTCTACCCCGAGTACGTGCTGCGCGGCGAACCCTGGCTGGACCCGCGGGTGCTGCCGCACGTCCGCGCCCTGGCCGACCCGGCCACCGGCCTGGCGAACCCGGACGCCGTGGTCCAGGGCCGCCCGTGGCAGGAGCCCGAGGACCTCCCGGAGGCGTACGGGCGGACCGACCTGCACGCCACCATCGACACCGAGGGCCGCACCGGCGACCGCCGGGCCGACTTCGAGGACGTGTACGGCGACTGGGAGGTGCTGCGCGAGCAGGTGTTGGCGAAGGGCGCGCCCGAGCGCCTCGCCGGCGACCTGCGCGAGGCGCTGAAGGTCGCCGCCGACGACCCGACCAGGCTCACCGACGACCACGCGCTGGCACTGTTCCACGCGGACGGCCCGGCCCTGGACGCGCTGTGCCGGATCGCCGACGACGTCCGCCGGGACGCGGTCGGCGACGACGTCACCTACTGCGTCACCCGGAACATCAACTTCACCAACGTCTGCTACACCGGCTGTCGCTTCTGCGCCTTCGCCCAGCGCCGCACCGACGCCGACGCCTACACCCTCTCCCTGGAGCAGGTCGCCGAACGCGCCGCGCAGGCCTGGGAGGTGGGCGCCACCGAGGTGTGCATGCAGGGCGGCATCCACCCGGACCTGCCCGGCACCGCCTACTTCGACATCGCCCGCGCGGTGAAGGAGCGGGTGCCCGGCATCCACGTGCACGCCTTCTCGCCGATGGAAGTGGTCAACGGCGCGACCCGGACGGGTCTTTCGATCCGCGACTGGCTGCAGCGGGCCAAGGAGTCGGGCCTGGACACCATCCCGGGCACGGCCGCCGAGATCCTGGACGACGAGGTCCGCTGGGTGCTCACCAAGGGCAAGCTGCCGGCCGCGACCTGGGTCGAGGTGGTCACCACCGCGCACGAGCTGGGCATCCGCTCCTCGTCCACGATGATGTACGGGCACGTGGACACCCCCAAGCACTGGCTCGGCCACCTGCGGCTGCTCGCCGACATCCAGCAGCGCTCGCTCGGATCCGGCGGCACCGGCGGTTTCACCGAGTTCGTCACCCTCCCGTTCGTGCACACCAACGCCCCGGTCTACCTGGCGGGTATCGCCCGGCCCGGCCCGACCGTCCGGGACAACCGCGCGGTGGTCGCGATGGCCCGGCTGCTGCTGCACCCGCACATCCCCAACATCCAGACCAGCTGGGTCAAGCTGGGCGCGGAGGGCGCGGCCGAGATGCTCCGCTCGGGCGCCAACGACCTGGGCGGCACGCTGATGGAGGAGACCATCTCGCGGATGGCCGGCTCGGCGTACGGCAGCTACAAGTCGGTGCGCGACCTCCAGGCGATCGCCGAGGCCGCGGGCCGCCCGCACCGCCAGCGCACCACCGTCTACGGCGAGGTGCCGGCCGAGCGGCAGGCGGCGGCGCTGGCCTCGGACGGGCACCTGCCGGAGCTGCTGCCGGTGCTGGACTGAGACGGGCCACGGGACCCCGGTCGTCCCAAGGGCTCGTCTTCAAACGCCCGCCCTCCGGGCGGACGACGGGAGTTTGAAGACGAGTCCTAACCGCGACGGCCGGGGCGGGGAACCGAAGTACGAGGGGCACCGTCGTTTCGCTCGCGTCTTCGCATACAGTGCCAGGGCGCGCGCCGCGGCCGTGCGTCGCGCGGACCCGCCCCCCCCCCGACCCCGACGAAAGGCGCCCCGTCGTGATGCCCCTGTGGTCACGAGCCCAGCAGCAGGACTTCCGCAGCCGGGTACGGGGCTGCCTGCTCGGCGGTGCCATCGGTGACGCGCTCGGCGCCGGCGTCGAGTTCGAGTCGCTGGAGAAGATCCGCGCCCAGCACGGCCCGCAGGGCGTCACCGGCTACCTTCCCGCGCACGGGCGCACCGGTGCCGTCACCGACGACACCCAGCTCAGCCTGTTCACCGTGGACGGCCTCATCCGGGCCCACATCCGGCGCGACACCGGCAGCTGGCACCCGCCCACCGACCTGCACCTGGCCTACCTGCGCTGGGCCGCCACCCAGCGCGACTGGGGCCCGGACGAGCGCCGCCCCGACCTCGGCTGGCTCGGCCGCGAGGAGTGGCTGTACGCCCAGCGCGCCCCCGGCCAGGGCTGCCTGACCGGCCTGACCGGGCCGGACGGCGAGCGGCTCGGCACCCTGGAGCGGCCCAAGAACCCGCACTCCAAGGCCTGCGGCACGGTGGTGCGGGCGGCGCCGTTCGGACTGCTCACCACCTGGGAGCCGGGCCTGGTGTTCCAGCTCGCGGTGGAGTGCTCGGTGCTCACCCACGGCCACCCGACCGGCTACCTGGCGGCGGGCGCGCTCGCCGTG
The DNA here is from genome assembly GCF_053598235.1 of Kitasatospora sp. NPDC001159. Classification (NCBI taxonomy): domain Bacteria; kingdom Bacillati; phylum Actinomycetota; class Actinomycetes; order Kitasatosporales; family Streptomycetaceae; genus Kitasatospora; species Kitasatospora sp. NPDC001159. The sequence continues at coordinate 77,950 of NZ_JBSFJV010000027.1, read as the reverse complement.
ATCGTCCAGTCGGTGGCCCGCGGCGGCACCCTGGAGGAGGGCGTCCACCTCGCGCTGGCGCTGCTCTCCGAGCGGCAGTCGCACGAGGAGACCACGGCCGCGCTGCGGGCCGCGCTGGACGCCGTCCGGGCGGGCGAGCCGTCCGCGGACCGGGTCGAGGCGCTCGGGGAGGGCTGGGTCGCCGAGGAGGCGCTGGCGATCGGGGTCTACTGCGCGCTGGTCGCCCACGACGTGCGCTCGGGCCTGCTGCTGGCGGTCAACCACTCCGGGGACAGCGACTCCACCGGCGCGGTCTGCGGCAACCTGCTCGGGGTGCTGCACGGCGACACCGCGCTGCCGCCGGGGCTGGTGGCGGGGCTGGAGGGGCGCGGCGCGATCCTCGAACTCGCCGACGACTTCGCGCTGGAGCTGATGCACGGCACCGAACTGCACGACCGGCAGACCCCGGAGGGAGTCAACTGGGCGGTCCGGTACCCGGTGGTGTGCTGAACGAACGCCTCGGAAGCAGCAGTTGCCCGTAGCGCCGGCCGCCGCTGAAGGCGACGGTCACCGCTACGGGCAACTGGTCCGAGCACGGATCCCGGTCAGACCTCGCCGAAGGTCCCCGCCGCCGCGGCCGCCGCGAACGCGTTCCAGGCCTCGGTGGAGAAGAGCAGCTGCGGGCCGAGCGGGTCCTTGGAGTCCCGGACCGCCACTGTCTCGGCGGTGGGTCCGGCGATCTCCACACAGGCGCCCTGACCGCCGCTGTGACTGCTCTTGCGCCAGTGGGTTCCGTACTCGGAGGGGGTGCTCATTCGTGGTATCCCTTTTCGATGTCGGCTATCAGCGACCGGCTCTCCGCGACACCGAGTGCGGCCGCTCTCAGGTAGTCGTACAGACCGGTATAGCGGCGCACGTCCGCCTCCTTCTCCAGGTAGAGATCGCTCGTCACACCTTCGAAGTAGACAACCGTGGAATCGGCTGACTCCGGGAACTCCAGCAGGGAGAATGTCCCGGTCATACCGGGGTGGGCGCCGTGCGAGAACGGGATCACCTGGATGGTGATGTTCGGGCGCAGGCTGAGCTCCAGCATCTGCCGCAGCTGCCGGGCCATGATCTCGCGGCTGCCGACCTCACGGCGCAGCGCCGCCTCGTCTATGACGGTCCACAGGCTGCCCAGCTGGTTCTCGCCGTGGACGCGCTCCTGACGCTTCATCCGGACCTGCACCCGGCGCTGCACCGCGACCGCGTCGGTGTCCGGCTGGGTGCCCTCGACCACGGCCTGGGCGTACTGCTCGGTTTGCAGCAGGCCCGGGACGAAGGAGGACTCGTAGGCGCGGATCGAGGAGGCCTCGGCCTCCAGGCCGATGTAGACGCTGTACGGGGTCGGCATGTCGTTGAAGTCGTGCCACCAGCCGCGCTGGCGCGATTCCTTGGCCATCTCCATCAGGCTATTGCGCATCTGCTCGTCGGACACGTTGTACACGTCGCAGAGGTCCCGTACGTCGCGCTGGCTGATGCTGCGACGGCCGTTCTCCAGCCGGCTGATCTTCGACTGGGAGACCATCAGCCGGCCGGCCACCTCCTCCGCCGTCATCCCGAGGCCCTCGCGGAGTTTGCGCAGCTCCGAGCCGAGGCGCCGGCGGCGCACGGTGGGATTGATGTTCGCGGACACGTCGACCTCCGGCCGGACCTCTGGTGATCGTTGGAACGGCAGCCCTCGGAACACTTCGGACATTGGGACCAACCCCCCTGACTTGGAGCAGCATGTCACCTTGGGCCAGGTCGGCGCCGGGGAATCACAGCAGCGCAGTAGAACAGGTCATCGGAAAAGCGCTTCTGTGAGACAGCGAAAGCCCCCAGGTGGTAATGCGGCTCGACGACTCGGACCGGTAGTTGCGGAGGGCCTCGACGGCCCCCGGGAACGGCAGAGGGGCGGTCGCCGGGCGACTTGCGTCGCGGGGCGACCGCCCCTCGGTGCTTCTGGTGCTGCCGGTGGTGCGGGGTCGCGCGCCGGTCGCCAGCGAGTCGGACCGGGCCGTCTCGACCGCCTTGACGGCCTCGACCGCCTTGACGCCTTGACGGCTTCGACCGCCCGGGGCCGCCGTGGGTCAGCGGCCCGCGGGGATCAGCGGACGCCGACCCGGGAGGCGGGGACCCGCCCGCCCGAGGTCCGGCCCGTCGTGCGGGTGCCGCCGGGTCGGCCGGTGCCGGTCCCGGAAGCCTGGGAAGAACGGTTCTGCTGCGCCGGCAGGCCGTTCTGCACGTCCATCACGGCGTGCGCGACCATTCCGCCGAGCGGGTCGTACCGGATCAGGTCACGCAGCCGCGACCGCGAGGACCGGCCCTCGTTGCCCGGGTACAGGTGCTTGCCCAGCCCCACCGAGTGGGCGAGGGCCGCGAGCGCGGCCGTCCGCGGGTCAGGCGGCACACCGGTGCGGATCGCGGTGTCCAGCCGCTGCTTGATCGCGGCGTTGGTGCAGTCGTCGGACGCCTGGTACCGGGTCGTCGGCAGCACCCCGCACACCTGGCCGGGCACGGCGGTGACCATGCCGCAGCGCTCCAGGTGCGCCAGGTACGTCTGACGCAGCCCCAGCCGGGGTCCGCCGATCCAGTGCGCCGCGCGGACCGGGCTACCGCGTCGGCGCAGCAACTCCAGTGCGTGGTCAAGGGTCGGGTCGCCGGTCGGCCGTGCGAGCACGACGGCGATCCGGTCTCCCTCCGGTACGATCCGTCCGGCCAGGGACAGCTCGACGAGCTGCGCCCCGGCGAGTCCGAGGTCGAGGGTCTGCGGCTGCGCCGTGGTACCCGTGGTCGGGTCCAAAGCGAGCAGCAAGAGTTCCTCGGGAACAGTTCTGCGGCTCTTGCCCATCCAAGCCTCCCCGCGTGGATGAGAGACAGGGTGACGCCTCTCACACGGGCTTGTCGAGTACGCCTCCGAATCGTGACCTTGCGGTGAAGGCGCGGAACCGGCGGCGGCGGACCGGGCGTCTGATCGTTGAACAGACCGCAGTGCGGCCGTGCGGCGGCAATAAGCGCCGGTCGGGCGGGGTGTGCGCGGCCGGATCGACCGTATGTGGCGGAGACTGTACAGGTACACGGGACGGGGCGTCGGCTTCCCGAAATCGGGTCTGCCGGTGCCCCGCCGGGCGTTGAGGAGGCTGGGATACGTGGGCGAGTCCCCCGACAGGGTGCTGAGGGACGGCGAGCGGGAGCGGGGCCGGGAGGGCGAACGGACCGGTGCGGCGGACGGCGCCGCGAAGGCCGCCGACGGAGGGCCGGCCGGTTCGACGGCTGCCGGGGCGTCAGCAGCGGCCGCCGACGCATCTGCGGAGGCATCTGCAGAGACCACCACCGAGACGTCCGCCGAGGCGGCTGCCGAGGCGTCCACCGGGTCGCCTTCCGCGGCGTCGGGGGCGGGGGCCAAGGGTGGCTCGACCGTGCAGATCCGCGTCCGGGATGTGGACAGCCGGACGACGATGCTGCGGCTGCCGGTGGACAACAAGACCACGGCGCTGCGGCTGCCCGAGGAGCTGCCGAAGGCCGCGGCCGGCGAGAGTTCCGGTGGTGGCGCGGAGAAGCAGGAGTCGTCCCCGACGGCTGACGCGGCGAAGGAGGCCGCCGGACGGCCCTCCGGCGCCGACCCGCGTCTCATCATGCGGACGGCTGTCGCAGCTGCCGAGGCGGCGGCCGAGGCGCCTGGGAAGGACTCCGAGGAGGCGTCGGAGAAGGCGTCCGAAGAGGGGGCCGAGAAGGGGCCGGAGAAGGCTTCCGGTGCGACCGCTCCCGAGTCCGACACGCCGGAGAAGAAGGAGTCCGCGGCCGCCTCCGCGAATCCCGCCGACACGACGGGGAAGGCGAAGCCGGTCGAGAAGGCCGACACGCCCGAGGCCGCGGAAGCCGAGGAGCCCGCCGAGTCCGGCGAGGCCGACACGGCTGACAAGGCCGCCGAGTCCGACAAGGCGCCCGACAAGGCCGCCGAGTCCGACAAGGCGCCCGACAAGGCCGCCGAGTCCGACAAGGCTGACAAGGCCGCCGAGTCCGACAAGGCCGCCGAGTCCGACAAGGCTGACAAGGCCGCCGAGTCCGACAAGGCCGCCGAGCCCTACGACCCGACCAAGACCATGCTGCTCACCAAGCCACCGGTTCCGACCGGCAAGGCCGAGAAGCTGGAGAAGCCCGAGCCGCCGCGCGCCCCCGCCGCCCCGGCCGCTGGCACCGTGCCCGAGCCCCCGGCGCCCGCCCCGCTGCCCGAGCCGGCCCCCGTTCCCGAGCCGGTGCCCGAGCCGCACCCGGCGCCCAAGCCCCTCCCCGAACCCGAGCCGACCCCGGGCCCCGAACCGCTGCCCGAGCCGGCCCCCGAGCCCGAGCCCGGCCCGGCCCCGGCGCCCGAACCGCTGCCAGAGCCGGACCCGCGGCCGGTGCCGCCCGTCCCGCCGCTGCCCCGGCCCGCGCCGCTGCCTGCCCCCGCGCCGCTGCCCGCCCCGGAGCCGCTGCCCTCGCCGGAGACCACGGCCGAGGCGATGGAGGTCCTGGCCTCCCTCAACGCCCGTCCGGTCTCGCCGCTGCGCCGCGCGCTCAAGCGGATCACCATCTGGACGGTGTTCCTGGCCGTGCTGCTCGGTGCGGTCGTGGTGGCCCAGTTGTTGCGCCCGCTGCCGGACGCGAAGGTGAAGATGTCGGCTGCGGGCAGCTTCACGTTCTCCGGCGACCCGCTCGACCTCGCCTGGCCGGCCAAGGGCCAGTCCGCTGCCGAGGTGGTCGGCGTGGGCAGCCTCGGCAGTTCGGGCCAGGAGACCCCGGCCCCGATCGCCAGTGTCACCAAGGTGATGAACGCCTATCTGTTCCTGCAGAAGTACCCGCTGAAGAAGGGGGAGAGTGGCCTGAAGATCACCGTCGACAAGCAGGCCGCGCAGGAGTCCGGCAACGGGGACGAATCCCGGGTGACGCTCACCGAGAACCAGGTGCTCACCGAGTACCAGGCGCTGGAACTGCTGATGCTGCCGTCCGCCAACAACGTGGCCCGGCTGCTCGCCCGCGTCCACTCCGGCTCCGAGGAGGCGTTCGTCAAGCTGATGAACGACACCGCGGCCAAGTTCGGCATGACCAACACCACCTACGCCGACCCGGCGGGCTTCAACGCGGAGACCAAGTCCACCGCCAAGGACCAGCTGAAGCTGGCCGAGCAGGTCATGCAGGACGAGATCTTCCGGCAGATCGTCTCCACGCCGGAGACCAACTTCAACAACGTGAAGATCCCCAACACCAACAACCTGATCAACCCGAAGACCGGCGTGATCGGCGTCAAGACCGGCTCCAGCACCCCGGCCGGCGGCTGCCTGATGTGGGCCGCGTACAAGGAGATCGGCGGCGTGAAGCGGCTGATCCTCGGCGTCACGCTCGGCCAGCAGGCCACCTCGCCCAAGGACGGCGACGGCATCCTGCCGACCGTGCTGAAGGTCAGCGGCAAGCAGATCCAGGCCGCTCAGAACGGCCTGACCGGCCAGACCGTGGTGAAGAAGGGCGACGTCGTCGGCTCGGTGGACGACGGGCTCGGCGGCAAGGTCCCGGTCGTCGCGACCAAGGACCTGGTGGTGGCGGGCTTCCCCGGCATCAGCGGCACGATCACCCTGGACCCGGCCAAGCTCGGCCACAACGAGAAGGCCGGCAAGGAGGTCGGCACGCTGCGGGTGGGCGCGGGCGACGGCAAGGTGGAGGTCCCGGTGGCCCTCCAGTCCGACCTGAATCCGCCGTCCATCCAGTCGCGGCTGCTGCGCATGCTGTGAGCGGGCTGACCCGCTGAACGACGAAGGACGAAGGAGGGGGAGCCGGACCGATCCGGCTCCCCCTCCTTCGTCCGTCTCAGGTCGTGCGGTCGAGCAGCGCGAGGGTGAGACCGCCGAGCGGCACCACCCTGTCCGGCTCGCCGTACCGCGCCTTGAGCAGCTGCGCCTGCTCCTCCGCCATGGCCGCCAGCGGGTCGGTGGTGTCCCCGAGGACCAGCAGCCAGATCCGCGGCGCGTCCCCCAGACAGGCCTCCGGTCGCGGGCAGGGCTCCGGGGTGAGGTCCTCGGCGTCCTCGGCGCCGCGCGCGACGAACACCGGGAACGGCCGGACGTCCGGGGGCAGGTAGTAGCTGACGCCCGGCCAGACCATCGCCCAGGACTGGTCGCCCATCGGGGCCGCCAATCCGTCCCCGGGGCGGTAGCCGGCGGTGATCTCCTCGGCCGCCACGCGGAACGGCTCCTTGGACCGGGTGTGTGCGTCCGCGTACCGCACCCCGGGCTGCTCCGGCAGCGCCGCCGCGGCCGGGAGGGCGAGCAGCCCCACCGCCAGCAGTCCGGCCGTCGCCACGGCCGCCCGCGGCGGTACGGTCCGCCCCGGCGCCCACGGCCGTCCGCCCCGGGCAGCCACCGCGCGGTACGCCGCCGCGACCCCGCCCCCGGCCAGCACCGCCCAGGCGGGCACCGTGAAGAGCAGGTACCGGTCGAGGAAGTACGAGGTGGCGCCCTGCGAGACCAGCCAAACGGCCAGCACCGGCAGCTCCGCCAGCAGCAGGAACTGGCAGGCCTGCAGCCGTCGGCCCGGCAGCAGCAGTGCGGGCAGCGCGAGCAGGGCGAAGGCCTGGGCCACATGGCCCGCGCCGAAGAGGTGCCCGCCGAAGTCGGTGAGATCGGAGAAGGACGGCGCCTTTATCCAGCCGAGCTGCCGGTCGGACTGCCGACTACCGAGCAGCGCCACCGGCAGCACCGGCAGCACCGCCACCGTGACGGCGACCGGGTACTGCCGGAGGTTCCGCCGGTCTGCCCCACCCCGGGTGCGCCACAGGTGCAGCAGCGCCAGCGCGGCCTGCCCGGTGACCGTACTGAGCGAGACCAGGTGCCAGACCCCGGCCAGGGCCATCGCCACGGCGTACGGCGCCCACCGCCGCAGGCCCGGCCGCTCCAGCGCCCGCAGCAGGAAGTAGGTGGCGGCCGCGACCGAGCAGGTCGCCAACGCGTAGGCGCGCGCCTCCTGGGCGTAGTGGGACACCTGCGGCGGCACCGTGAACAGCAGCCCCGCGCCGATCGCCGCCACACGGCTGCCGAACAGCCGGTCGGCGGTCAGCGCCACGAAGGCGGCCGCCGCGGCCATCGCCAGCACGGAGGGTATTCGCAGCGCCACCGCCGAGTCGCCGCACACCGCCGTCCAGCCGTGCATCAGCAGGTAGTAGGCGCCGTTGCTGGCGTCCACGTGCCGGAGCAGCCGGAGCAGGTCGCCCAGCGAGCGGGTGGCCACCGTCCAGGTCGCCATCTCGTCCCGCCACAGCTCGGGCGTCCCCAGCCGGTACCCGCCGACCCCCAGCATCACCACCGCGGGCCAGAACCACACCTGCCCCAGCAATCGGACGGCCGGGCGCACAGCTGGTGTCATCAGGCCTTCGTCTCCTTCGGGTGGCGCACCGGGACGATTCGAACACTTCTCGGCAGGCTACTTGACCTGCTCTGACGCCCCGTCGGCACCCGGGCCCCGGCCGTCATCCCCGGCCACCACCCCCAGTCGACCCTCGATCCGGTACGCTGTGAACGGCCTGGTCACAGACCGGCCGCGCCTCAGTAGCTCAGGGGATAGAGCACGGCTCTCCTAAAGCCGGTGTCGCAGGTTCGATTCCTGTCTGGGGCACACCGCAGCACCGCAGCTCGCAGGCCCCCGTCCGACCTCGGACGGGGGCCTGCGGCATTGCTCCGGGAGCTGTCAGTGGACGGGCTCGTCCGGGCGGTCGGCGGGGTCGTCCAGCTCGGCGTCCTCGGCGCGCGACGCCCGGACGTAGGGCACGATGACCCGTTGAACCCGGGGCCGGGTGCGCCAGTTGACCCGCCGTACGTCGCGGGCCAGGGCGCCCGGACGCCAGAGCTCGATGACCGCGGTCACGACGCCCAGGACAACGCCGGCGGCCAGCCAGCCCGCCACCACGTCGGTGGGCCAGTGCACCCCGAGGGCGACCCGGGTCCAGCCGATCGTGAGCACCGTGCCCGCGGCCACCGTGCAGGCGGCGGTCCGGCCGCGGCGGTGCACCCGGTACCAGACCAGGCCGACCAGGACGGCACAGGTGATCGCCGAGGCCATGGCGTGCCCGGAGGGGAAGGCCGGGCCGTCGGCGTGCGCGACCGGGTCGCTGAAGGCCGGGCGATGGCGGCCGACGGCCAGCTTCAGCGCCCACTGGGTACCCCAGCCGACCAGGACCTGGGCGGCCACCCAGCCGGCCAGCACCCGGGCGCCGATCAACAGGAGCCAGGCGGCCGCGACGCCGAGAAGTGCACGCATCGTGACGGGGCCGCCGATGTCGGAGAGGGTCTGTACCGCGGCGGTCCAGATCCGGTGTTCCCGTGCGTAGACGTGAAGTTCGATGGTCCAGTCCTGGTCGAACTCGTGCAGGGGGTGCCAGTGGCCCGTCACCAGCATCGCCAGGAGGCCGAACAGCGCGGCGCAACCCAGCGCGAGCGCGGCGTCCCGGAGGAGACCGCGGTGACGCACGGCGACGGAGGTCGAGCTGTTGGTCAGGTGCATGTCTGACACCTTCCCAGCGCCTCGTGCCGTTCGGGAGTTGGAGTGATAGCGATTTGGCATCTTTTGTGGGGAGGGTCCGCGTGCGCGGGGGTGTGAGCGCGGGCGGAAACCGGGGGTGCGCGGGAACGTGCGCGATCGTTCGCCTGTTCAACGGGTAGGCGGCGGCTGCGTGTGGGGCCGGTGAAGAACCGTTCCGGATGATCGCGCGAAACGGGCGAGTTCGGGCACACGATGTGCTCGTCCGGTCACCAGGCGTCCGAACCGGAGTTAAAACCGGCAGGATACTGCATCGAGGGGAAGAATCTGAGTGACTTGGGAATGTTGTCCGGATTCTGTTCGTTGGATCGTTATGTGTGAGCCTTCAGGGGCCCGCATTTCTTGCCCTGACGGGCAGGCAGGCAGACCTCGGCAACACCAGTAAAGGGAGCAAGCATGGCCACCCGTGCCGTCGTTCGCGACAGGGCCGACCGGAGTCGCGCGGCCCGCCCGACCAACCTTGAGGCCGACCGCGACCTGGTCGGCATGTACCTCGACGAGATCGCCAGGACGCCCCTGCTCGATGCCGCCGAGGAGGTCGAGCTCTCGCTGCGGATCGAGGCCGGCGTGTACGCCCAGCACCTGCTGGATGAGGGCGAACTCCCGGACGGCGTCACGCGCGAGGAGCTGGAGGCGATAGCCGCGGATGCCGAGCGTGCCAAGGACGTCTTCATCCGCTCCAACCTCCGCCTGGTGGTCGCGGTGGCCCGCCGCTACCCGCGCAGCGGCCTTCCGCTGCTCGACCTCATCCAGGAGGGCAACGCCGGCCTGGTTCGCGCCGTCGAGAAGTTCGACTACGCCAAGGGTTTCAAGTTCTCCACCTATGCCACCTGGTGGATCCGCCAGGCGATCACCCGCTCCATCGCCGACCAGTCCCGCACCATCCGGCTGCCCGTCCACCTGGTCGAGGAACTCGGCCGGATCCGGAGGGTGCAGCGCGAGAAGTCCAAGGAGCTGGGCCGCGAGCCCGAGCCGGCCGAGATCGCGGCAGAGCTGGACACCACCGAGGCCCGGATCAAGGACGTGCTGGACTGGGCGCGCGACCCGGTCAGCCTCAACATGTCCGTCGACGACGAGGGCGAGACCCAGTTCGGTGACCTGGTGGAGGACACCGGGGCGACGTCCCCCGAGGACGCCGTGATGGTCATGCTCCGCCGCGAGGAGCTGGACGACCTGATCGGGCGGCTGGACGACCGCACGGCCTCGATCATCCGCTCCCGCTACGGCATGGAGGACGGCCGCGAGCGCACCCTCACCGAGGTGGGCAAGCAGCACGGCCTCACCCGCGAGCGGATCCGCCAGATCGAGAAGCACGCGCTCGCCGAGCTGAAGAAGATCGCCGACCACGCGGGCTTCGAAGCCGCCTGACGGACCGGCCCGACCGGACGGGCCCTGATGCGGAGCGCTCCGCACCGGGGCCCGCGGCGTGCCACGGGGCTCTTAGGCTGGAGGGACAGGACGGCCCGGGTGACCAGGGGAGTGGACAGGGTGAACGAGCAGGAACAGAGCGGGCGGGAGCAGGTCCGCCAGGAGCAGGACGAGCAGCCGTGGCAGCGGTCGGCGGACCAGCGGCCGGCGGACCGGAAGACGGCCGCGGCCAAGGCCCGGCTGGTCTTCCGGGACCCGCTGGACCAGCAGTCCCGGGACGACACCGACGCCGGCTGGGGCGAGCGCTCCGGGGCGGGGGAGAGCGGTGGGCGGGGGCTGGACTGGTACCTGAGCCAGCGCCCGCCGCACCACGGGGACTAGGGCCCGTCCGGCGGCTACGCGACCACCGGGCCGCGACTAGCGGGCCGTGACCAGTGCGTCGCGGATCTCGGTCAGCAGTTGGACCTCCTTGGCCTCGGACTCCGCCGTCGTTTCGGCGGGGCTCTTGCGCCTGGCCGCCATCCGGTTCATCGGCACGATCAGGATGAAGTAGACGACGGCTGCCCTGATCAGGAACTGCAGGGCGGCGCTGAGCACCGAACCCCACAGGATGAGGATTCCGGACGTGCCTCACCAGTGGCGCTCACCTCGCAGGGCCCCCTTGAGGCAGGAACTGTAGGACCCAAGGTCCTTCGTCCCGAACACACCGACGAGCGGATTGATCACGCCCTTGACGAAGGCGTTGATGATGTTGGTGAAGGCCGCGCCGATGACCACGGCGACGGCGAGTTCGACGACATTTCCACGCAGCAGGAATTCCTTGAAGCCTTTCATGCCGCCTCGAACGACGAAGTCGTTACCGGGCTACGGGTGATCTTCCGGAAGCCCGGATTGACAACCCGTGCGGTCCACCGCGCCCCCCGAGGGCGGCGGCAGCCCAGCCCGCGCGGGCCCGAAGGCGAGCGCCGCCGCCACCGCGAGCAGCACCAGCGCGGGCACCCCGGCCCGCCGCCGGACGGCCCGGCGCCAGCGGTGCCACCCGCCGCAGCCGCGCCGGATCGGCGGGAAGCTCGGCACCTCCCGCCGGGGCGGCACGGTGGGCGCGGGCAGCGGGACGGACAGGCTCGTGGTCGTCATCGACGTCACCTCCGGACTCGATCGGTCGGTCTCTGGTGACCCACACGATGCGCGCCCGGGGCGCCACCGGAAAGCCCGTTCCCACAGCCTGTGGATAACTCGCCCCTGTGGACAACCTCGTACACCCGCGCGAGTTAGACCGATGTCCGCAAGCTGACGAAAACCCGCACCCGGATGGCGAACAAGGCACGCCAAAGGCCCGCCGCCCCGCGTGAAGCGGGGCGGCGGGCCTTTGGCGCGAAGCTTCCGAGAGCTCCCGGACGCCGATCCGGCGCCGAGCGCCGAGCGCCCGAAGTCAGCTCGCGGCCGGAGCCGGGCTGCTGGACGAGCTCGACGAGCTCGACGAGCCGGAGGAGCTGGACGAGCCCGACGAGGACGACGGGGACGACGCGGACGTAGAGGAGCCGGAGGACGAACCGGTGCCCACCGAGCTGCTGGAGGACGAGCGGCTGTCGGTCCGGTAGAAGCCCGAGCCCTTGAACACGACGCCCACGGCCGAGAAGACCTTGCGGAGCCGTCCCTGGCAGTCGGGGCACGTGGTCAGCGCCTCGTCGGTGAACTTCTGCACCGCCTCCAGGCCGTTGCCGCACTCGGTGCACTGGTACTGGTACGTGGGCACTTGTCTTCCTCCTGGCACTCTCGCCTGATGAGTGCTAACGATGGTCAATGATGCGGTATTCCGCTGGATCAGTCCAGCGACTCCGGTGTGAGATGAGCCGGTACCGAGTCACCGCCGACCGCGCGTTCAGCCCTTGGCCGCACCGACCAGCTGTGCCGCGCTGCCACGCTCGGCCGACGACGCCACCACGCGGCCCGCGCCGCCCGGCGCCACCAGCAGGTGTCGCATCGACACCAGCGCGATCAGCCCCAGGCCGGCGCCGATCGCCGGCACCAGGAACCCGACCGAGGGCCCGTGGCCGTCGAGCAGCTTGCCTGCCGCCATCGAGCCGAACGCCAGCCCCAGCCCGATCGCGCCGGTCAGCCAGGTGAAGGCCTCCGTCTTGGCGCCGTCCGCGACCAGCGTCTCGACCAGGGTGTAGCCGCTGATCAGGGTCGGCGCGATGGCCAGGCCGCAGAGCAGCCCGGCGACCGTCAGGGCGGCCAGGTTGGGCATCGCCCAGAGCGCCGAGCAGCCCAGCACCAGCAGCGTGTAGCTCGTGACCATCCGCTGCTGGACCGGCCGCCGCCAGGCGATCACGCCGTACAGCACGCCGGCCAGCATCGAGCCGCCCGCGAAGATCCCGTACACCGTGCCGCCGGCGTCGTGCTGCCCCACCGAGTCGGCGAAGGCGTTGACCGACACCTGCATGCCGCCGAACACCGCGCCGACCCCGAGGAAGGCCCCGACCAGCAGCCGGACGCCGGGCGAGGCCAGCGCCGAGGCACGCCGCACGCCGGGCTGCGGAATGATCCGGGCGGGGGCGCTGCGCCGCTGGGCCGCGAAGGCGAGACCGCCGACCAGGGTCAGCGAGGCCTCGGCGACCAGCGCGACCGCCGGGCTGGCGAAGGCGGCGATGTTGGCGGCCAGGATCGGGCCGATCACGAAGGTGAACTCGTCCGTCACGGACTCGAAGGCGAACGCGGTGCTCACCTTGGCCGCGGCGGTGGGGGAGGCGCCCTCCCCGGTGAACTTGGAAACCCAGCGGGCCCGGACCATCGCGCCGATCTGCGGCACGCTCGCCCCGGAGGGGACGGCGGCCAGGTACACGCTCCAGGCCGGCGCGTGGCCGAGCGCCAGCGTGATCAGCACGCCGACCGAGGCCGCGTGGACCAGGACCGTCGGGAGCAGCACCGCGGCCTGGCCGTACCGGTCGGCCAGCCGCCCGGTCTGCGGCCCGATCAGGGCCTGGGCGACGGCGGAGACGGCGACGGCGGTACCGGCGGTGCCGTACGAGCCGGTGGTCTGGGTGACGAGCAGCAGGATGCCCATGCTGAGCATCGCGTACGGCAGTCGCGCGAAGAAGGCGGGGGACAGGAACGTCCAGGCGCCCGGCGTGCGCAGCAGCTCGCCGTACCCGACCCTGGCGGGCGCCTCGGCGGCGGTGTCCACAGTGCTGACCGCGGTGTCCGGAGCGTTGTCCGCGGCGATGTCGACCGTTCGGCGGGCCGTCACGGTCGGTCCTTCCTGCTGCCTGGTAGCGCGGCAGGGCATGGGGTGGCCCCGACGGCGCCGAGAGTCGTCCTCTCGCGCGTCGACCGGGGTAGATACCGGGTCAGCCTGGCCCGGTGGGCCGGGGGCCGGACCGCGGCCGCCGAGCGGTCGCGCCAACTCTGCGTCAGGCAGATGCTGGGGGTGGTCTAGCGGTAGTTATACGGCGTAGTCGAACCAGCATACAGTTACGCGCGTAGATTCCGCCAGGCCACTCGGTCCGCGACCAGCCGGACCGCGGGAAACCGGCGGCTGGGGGCGGGCCCCGGGGCCAGCGGGCTCAGCGCTCGTTCAGCCACCCCGCCAGCTTGCCGCCCTTGTCGACGGCCCGCAGCCGCCGCTCGGCGGCCTCGCCGACCTCGTCCGTGGTGACCACCAGCAGCTCGTCCCCGCCACGCAGCATCGTGGCCTTGTCCGGCACGAAGGAGTTGCCCTCGCGCACGACCAGGGTGACCGCCGCCCCCTTGGGCAGCCGCAGCTCGCTGATCTCCACGCCGGACATCCGCGAGGTCGGCGACAGCGCGACCGACAGCAGGTGCCCGTGCAGCTTCTCCAGCGGCGCGGACTCGATGCCGAGGTCCTGGCCCATCGCGCCCTCGCCGATCCGCAGCCGCTTGGCCACCCAGGGCAGGGTCGGCCCCTGGAGCAGGGTGAAGACGACGACCAGGATGAAGACGATGTTGAACACGTCCTGGGCCTCGTGCGCGCCGGAGACCACCGGGATGGTGGCCAGCACGATGGGCACCGCCCCGCGCAGTCCGGCCCAGCTCAGCAGCGCCTGCTCGCGGGCGGGCACCTTGAACGGGGTCATGGTGAGCACCACCGACAGCGGCCGGGCCAGGAAGACCAGCACCCCGCCGATCAGCAGCGCGGGCACCACCGAGTCGCCCATGCTCTCGGGGGCGGAGAGCAGTCCGAGCAGCACGAACATGCCGATCTGCCCGATCCAGGCCAGCCCGTCGGCGAAGCCGCGCACGGCCGGTCCGTGCGGCAGCTTGGAGTTGCCGAGGATCACCGCGCAGACGTAGACGGCGAGGAAGCCGGAGCCGTGCAGCAGCGCGCCGCCCGCGTAGGCGAGCACGGTCAGCGCCATCACGGCGATCGGGTACAGGCCCGAGGAGGGCAGTGCGACGCGCTTGACCCCGTGCGCGCCGAGCTTGCCGACCGCCAGGCCGACCGCGGCGCCGATGGCGAGCTCGGCGGCGATCGTGCCGAGCAGGACGTACCAGGAGTCGTGCCCGCCGGTTCCGGCGAAGGCGACGACCAGGATGACCACGGGCGCGTCGTTGAAGCCGGACTCGGCCTCCAGCAGGCCGGTGAGCCGGTGCGGCAGCGGGACCATCCGCAGCACCGAGAAGACGGCGGCGGCGTCGGTGGAGGAGACGATCGCGCCGAGCAGCAGCGAGGTCTGCCAGTCCAGGCCGACCAGCCAGTGCGCGCCGGCCGCTGTGACGAACACGCTGATCCCGACACCGAGCGTGGCCAGCACGGTGGCCGCCGGCATCACCGGTTTGACCTCGCGCCAGCTGGTCTTGAGGCCGCCCTCGGCCAGGATCACCACGAGCGCCGCGTAGCCGAGCACCTGGGTCAGCTCGGCGTTGTTGAAGGTGACGCCGATTCCGTCCTGGCCCAGTGCGACGCCGATTCCGAGATAGATCAGCAGACTCGGCAGTCCTGATCGGGTCGAGATCCGCACGGCGACCACCGCGACCAACAGGATCACGGAGGCTTCGAGGAGGAGCTGGTTCAGGTGGGCGACGTTCACGCAGTGGCACCTCGGGCAGGCATGGGCGGGCGGGGTGTCAGGTGGTGCTGGGGTTGTTCCGTTGGTACAGAGAGGGTGCTGTCGGGCACCGGCCCGCTAAGAAGTCGTCAATGCTCCTGTTGCGGATCGTTACCCAGTCTAACATTTTGCCATATCTTTAGTTTGGTCCCCCATTCACAGCGCTCCGCCGACTCGGCCTAATGTGGTGCCCTGTCACGGCCCCAGGCCCTGGACACGCCCGCCCGCCCCGAAGTCAGGACCGCAAGGACCCAGATGCCCCGCTCGAAGAAGTTCCGGCGCGCCCGTCTGATCGTGATCGTGCTGGTCGTGCTGCTGGTGGCCGGCGTCGGCTACGGCGGCTACCGCGGGGTCACCGCGGTCCGTGCGTCCTTCCCGGAGGTGGACGGCAGCGTCAAGGTGGCGGGCCTCAGCGCGCCGGTCGACGTCAAGCGCGACGCCAACGGCATCCCGCAGCTGTACGCGGACACCGCCGAGGACCTGTTCCGCGCCCAGGGCTACGTCCAGGCGCAGGACCGCTTCTGGGAGATGGACGTCCGCCGTCACATCACGGCCGGCCGGCTGTCCGAGATGTTCGGCGACAGCCAGGTCGACACCGACTCCTTCATCCGCACCATGGGCTGGCGGCAGGTGGCGCAGAAGGAGTTCGACACCAAGCTGTCGCCCGAGGCCAAGAAGTACCTGCAGGCCTACTCGGACGGCGTGAACGCCTGGCTGGCCGAGCACCCCGGCGGTGAGAAGGCCTCGCTGGAGTACGCCCTGCTCGGCGTCGTCAACAGCGGCTACAAGCCCGAGCAGTGGACCCCGGTCGACTCGGTGGCCTGGCTCAAGGCGATGGCCTGGAACCTCTCCGGGAACCTCCAGGAGGAGATCGACCGCTCGCTGCTGGCCCAGGACTTCGGCCCGGACAAGATCGCCGAGCTGTACCCGGAGTACCCGTACTCCCGCAACGGCACCATCGTGAAGACCGGCACCGTGGCCGGCGACACCTACCGCCCGGCCGACGGCTCGGCGCCGTCCGGCGGGGCCCCCGGCGCCGCCACCACCCAGGGTGCGGCCACCACCAAGGCGCTGATGCAGGGCCTCACCGACCGGATCGACGCGATGCCGCAGCTGCTCGGCCGCCCCGGCCAGGGCATCGGCTCCAACTCCTGGGTGGTCGCCGGCTCGCACACCACCACCGGCAAGCCGCTGCTGGCCAACGACCCGCACCTCGGCCCCGGCCTGCCCTCGGTCTGGTACCAGATGGGCCTGCACTGCCGGACCGCGTCGGCGACCTGCCAGTTCGACGTCTCCGGCTTCACCTTCGCCGGCATGCCCGGCGTGATGATCGGCCACAACAAGGACGTCGCCTGGGGCTTCACCAACCTCGGCGCCGACGTCACCGACCTCTACCTGGAGAAGGTGACCGGCCCGGACACCTACCAGGTGGACGGCAAGGACGAGAAGTTCGACCTCCGCAAGGAGACCATCAAGGTCGCTGGCGGCGAGGACCGCACCATCACCGTCCGCACCACCCGGACCGGCGCCCCGCTCATCTCCGACCAGAGCACCGAGCAGCAGAACGTCGGCAAGTACGCCCCCAACGGCACCTCCGCCCCCGACCGCGGCACCGGCGGCTACGGCGTCGCCCTGCAGTGGACGGCGCTCAGCCCCGGCAAGACCATGGACGCCGTCTTCGAGCTGGACAAGGCCCGCAACTGGGACGAGTTCCGCGGCGCCGCCAAGGACTTCGCCGTCCCCGCGCAGAACCTGATCTACGCCGACGCCAAGAACATCGGCTACCAGGCCCCGGGCGTCATCCCGGTCCGCGGCAAGGGCGACGGCTCCATGCCGGCCCCCGGCTGGGACTCCTCGTACCAGTGGAAGGCGGACCCGGTCCCCTTCACCGCGCTGCCGTGGAGCCTCAACCCGTCCGCGGGCTACATCGTCACCGCCAACCAGGCCGTGGTGGACCAGGGCTACAAGTACAACCTCACCAAGGACTGGGAGTACGGCACCCGGGCCAAGGAGATCACCGACCAGATCGAGGGCCTGCTCAAGAACAACGGCAAGATCTCGCCGGACGACATGCAGACCCTGCAACTGGACAACACCAGCATCATGGCCAAGACGCTGGTCCCGCTGCTGCTCAAGCAGCAGATCGACGACCCGTACGTACGTGAGGCCCAGGACCTGCTGAAGGACTGGAACTTCCACCAGGACGCCGACTCGGCCGCCGCCGCCTACTACAACGGCGTCTGGCGCAACCTGCTCAGCCTCGCCTTCGGCCAGAAGTTCCCGGCCGACATCCGGGCCAAGAACAACTGCCTGCTGGTGCGCCAGCAGGACGACCCGACCAAGCCGGACAGCCCCAGCAAGATCGTCACCGAGTGCGGCACCCGCGACCCCGGCAAGGCCCAGCCGGACGGCGGCGACCGCTGGACCGAGGTGGTCCGGGCCCAGCTGGACAAGCCCGACAGCTCGTGGTGGACGTACATCGACTCCCAGCACAAGGAGCAGAAGGGCCTGGACAACCTGCTCAAGGAGGCGATGAAGAACGCCCGGCAGGACCTGACCTCGCTGCTCGGCAAGGACATCTCCACCTGGAGCTGGGGCCGCCTGCACAAGCTGGAGCTGCGCGAGCAGACCCTGGGCACCGACAGCTCCTCGATCGCCTCCGGCGCCGTCCACAAGCTGCTCAACCGCGGCCCGTACCGCCTCTCCGGCGGCTCGGCGGCGGTCGACGCGGCGGGCTGGAACGCGGCGGCCGGCTACCAGGTCGACTGGATCCCGTCGATGCGCATGGTGGTCGACCTGAACGACCTGGACTCCTCGCGCTGGGTCAACGTCGGCGGCGCCTCCGGTCACGCCTTCCACCAGAACTACAACGACCAGACCGACCTCTGGCTCAACGGCAAGCTGCTGACCTGGGCCTTCACCCCGGACGCGGTGGAGAAGGCGACCAAGCACAAGCTGGTGCTCACCACCGGCTGACGCCGGTACGACGCGCGGGCGGCCCCGTTCCCTTCCGGAGGGAGCGGGGCCGGCCGCGTCCCAGGGGCCGCCGACGGCTCACCCGAAGGTCCGCACCCCCGACGGCGTGACCGCCAGGTCCACCGGCCGGTCGTGCGACTCGGCTGGCACCCGTTCCAGCAGCTCGTGCTCGTACAGCAGCACCGCCAGCACCGGCTGCGCCCCGGCCCGCTCCAGCCGGGCCAGCACCCGGTCGTAGCTGCCGCCGCCCCGGCCCAGCCGCAGCCCGCCACGGTCCACCGCCAGGCCCGGCAGCAGCACCAGCGAGGCGGCCGTCACCGCCTCCGGCCCCAGCCGCGGCCCGACCGGCTCCAGCAGCCCGCGCCCGGCCGGGGCGAGCGACTCGGGCCCCGCGTACTCGGCCCAGTCCAGGTCGTTGTCGGGAAGCAGCACCGGCAGCAGGACCCGCACTCCGTCCTCGCGCAGTGCGTCCAGCAGCGGCCTGGTCCCGGGCTCCGCGCCCACCGAGACGTAGGCGGCCACCGTGGCGCCCGCCGCGGCCAGCTCCCAGGCGTGCCCGGCCAGCGCGCGGGCGGCCTCCGCACGCCCCTCGGCCGAAAGCGCGCTCCGCCGAGTCAACAGCCGTGTCCTCAGGTCGCTCTTCTCGTTGTGCACCGGATCCTCCAGGTCTCCAGACCGTCGACGCGCAGAGCCTGACACGCGAAAGGGCGCCCCGATTGTCCACCCCGCTGCTGGTCCAGGCCCTGGCCGCGCTGAGCGCCCCCGCGCTGGCCGGCGCCACCGTGCTCGGGCTGCGCGTGCGCCGGGAGCGGGCCGAGGCCGCCGAGGGTCGGGAGCGGCTGCGGGCGCGGGTCGCCGAACTGGAGGAACGCTGCGCCGAACTGGAACGCACCGCCTCCTGCGACCCGCTCACCGGTGTGTGGAACTACCGCCACCTGCAGCTCACCCTGGACCGGGAGATCGAACGGGCCCGCCGCGCCGAGCACACCGAGCAGGCCGACGGCCCGCGCCCGCTGGCCGTGCTGCTGCTGGAGATCGCCGGCTTCGACGTGGTCATCGCCGAGCACGGCCGGGCCCGCGGCAACGCGATACTGCGCGACCTCGCCCAGCGGCTCGCGATGGAGATCCGCCGGGCCGACACCCTCGGCCGCTACAGCGGCGAGGAGTTCCTGGTGGTGCTGCCGGACACCGGCGCCGAGGGAGCCGCCCAGGTCGCCGAGCGGCTGGTCTGGTCGGTCCGCCGCCACCTGCTGCTGGACTGGTCCTCCGGCACCCGGGCGCCCCGCCCGGCCCACGGCAACGGCCTCACCGCCGCGGCCGGCATCGCGGTGCTCCCCGAGGACGGCACCCACGCCGCCGTCCTGCTGCGGGCCGCCGACGCGGCACTGGCCGAAGCCCGGGTGGCCGGCGGCGACTGCTGGCGGGGCGCTCCGGCCCCCGGGCCGCGCTCGGTCGGGCGCGGTGAGCAGGCCGCTTCCGGTACGGACGGGGCGACGACTGCCGAACGTGACCGTTCGGGAAAGGCGGGTAGTCTGTCCGCCTGTACCGGAGGGGACCCCCTTGCCCAGCCGGTCGCTT
The DNA here is from genome assembly GCF_053598235.1 of Kitasatospora sp. NPDC001159. Taxonomy (NCBI): domain Bacteria; kingdom Bacillati; phylum Actinomycetota; class Actinomycetes; order Kitasatosporales; family Streptomycetaceae; genus Kitasatospora; species Kitasatospora sp. NPDC001159. The sequence continues at coordinate 58,397 of NZ_JBSFJV010000027.1, read as the reverse complement.
CCCATACGCCTGCCACCGTGGCCGTGCCCCGCGACGCGCTGTCCTAGCCGTCCGACGGCGCTCGGCCGGGCGAAAACGTGCCTGAGTAAGGTAAACGCATGACGACGACCCCCTCCCGTATTCCGGTAACCAAGGCCGTGGTACCCGCGGCCGGACTGGGCACCCGATTCCTCCCGGCGACCAAGGCCACCCCGAAGGAGATGCTGCCCGTCGTCGACAAGCCGGCGATCCAGTACGTCGTGGAGGAGGCCTCCGCGGCCGGCCTGTCCGACATACTGATGGTCACCGGCCGCAACAAGCGCGCGCTGGAGGACCACTTCGACCGCGCCTACGAGCTGGAGGAACTGCTCGTCCGCAAGGGCGACGAGGACCGTCTGCGCCGGGTCCGCGAGTCCGTCGAGCTGGCCAACATGCACTACGTCCGCCAGGGCGACCCCAAGGGCCTCGGCCACGCCGTCTCGGTCGCCGAGCAGCACGTCGCCGGCCAGCCCTTCGCCGTCCTGCTCGGCGACGACCTGATCGACCCGCGCGACCCGCTGCTCGCCCGCATGATCGAGGTCCAGCAGGAGCTCGGTGGCTCGGTCGTCGCCCTCATGGAGGTCGACCCCTCCCAGATCCACCTGTACGGCTGCGCCGCCGTCAAGGCCAACGGCTTCGGCGACGACGTCTTCCAGGTGACCGACCTGGTCGAGAAGCCCGAGCCGGGCGAGGCCCCCTCCAACTACGCCGTCATCGGCCGCTACGTCCTCGACCCGCTGGTCTTCGACGTGCTGCGCGAGACCCCGCCCGGCCGCGGCGGCGAGATCCAGCTCACCGACGCCCTGCGCGAGCTGACCACCCGCGACGCCGGGGACGGCGGCCAGGTGCACGGCGTGCTCTTCAAGGGCCGCCGCTACGACACCGGCGACCGCGCCGACTACCTGCGCGCTATCGTCCGTCTGGCCGCCGAGCGCGAGGACCTGGGCCCGGACTTCCGCTCCTGGCTGCGGGAGTTCGTCGGTTCCGAGCTGCAGGACTGACACCACGACAGAGAGCGAGCCGCCGATGACCGGGTCCACGGAGCACAGCACCGCCCCCGCAGCCTGCTGCGACGGGTCCGCGGACCGGGCACCGGCGGCTCCTCGCTTCTGGAGCGTGGACGAGCACCTCGCCGACGTGCTCGCCGCGGTCGGCCCGCTGCCGGCGATCGAGTTCCAGCTGCTCGACGCCCGGGGCTGCCGGCTCGAGGAGGACGTGGTCGCGGACGGCGACCTGCCGCCCTTCGACAACAGCTCGATGGACGGATACGCCGTCCGCACCGCCGACACCGAGGGCGCCACCGACAGCTACCCGTCGGTGCTCTCGGTGGTCGGCGACATCGCGGCCGGCGCGGGCGAACTGCCCAAGGTCGGCCCCGGCCAGGCCGCCCGGATCATGACCGGCGCCCCCGTGCCGCCCGGCGCCCAGGCCGTCGCCCCGGTCGAGTGGACCGACGGCGGCACCGGCACCGGGGTGGCCGCCGCGGCGATGACGGCGCCGGTCGCCGACGAGGAGGTCCGGGTGCTGCGCCCGGTCGCCCAGGGCGCGCACATCCGCCGCCGCGGCAGCGACGTCGCGGCCGGCGCCACCGTCCTGGAGGCCGGCACCCGGCTCGGTCCCACCCAGATCGGCCTGCTCGCCGCGGTCGGCCGGGCCGCCGTGAAGGTCCGCCCGCGCCCCCGGGTGGTGGTGCTCTCCACCGGCAGCGAGCTGGTCCAGCCCGGCGAGCCGGTGGGGCCCGGGCAGATCACCGACTCCAACAGCTTCACCCTCACCGCGGCCGCCCAGGAGGCCGGCGCCGTCGCCTACCGGGTCGGCGCCGTCCCGGACGAGGCCGACCGGCTGCGCGCCATCCTGGAGGAGCAGCTCGGCCGGGCCGACCTGATCGTCACCAGCGGCGGGGTCAGCGTCGGCGCGTACGACGTGGTCAAGGAGGTCTTCGAGTCCTATGGCGGCGTCGAGTTCCGCAAGCTGCGGATGCAGCCCGGCAAGCCGCAGGGCTTCGGCCGGATCGGCGGCGCGGCCGGGGTGCCGCTGCTCGCCCTGCCCGGCAACCCGGTGAGCGCCTACATCTCCTTCGAACTCTTCGTCCGCCCGGTCATCCGCACCATGCTCGGCGCCGCCGACGTCCACCGCCCGGTGGTGCGCGCGCTCTGCCCGACCGCGCTGCGCTCCCCGGCCGGCCGCCGGCAGTTCCTGCGCGGCCGCTACTCGGTGGCGGACGGCACCGTGGAGCCGGTGGGCGGCGCCGACTCGCACCTGGTCGGCGCGCTGGCCAAGGCCGACTGCCTGATCACCGTCCCCGAGGACGTCACCGAACTGCCCGCCGGCAGCGAGGTCGACGTGGTGCTGCTGCACTCCTGAGGCTGCCCCGAGCCGAAGGAACGCGCCGGTGCCGAAAGGGAGAAGCGACAAGCGAGGCACGAGCGCCGGAGCGCCGACCGTCGGCACCGGGTCGGAGCGCCCCGGAAGCGAGCGGGCGAGTGGCTGCCACCCCGAGGTCGGGGGAGGGGTACGGTAGCGCGGTATTCGACCTGCGCGCCCCTGGAGTTACCCGTGACGACACCGAGCCCCGGCGACCGCCTCACCCACGTCGACGAGCAGGGCGCGGCCCGGATGGTCGACGTCTCCGAGAAGGCCACCACCTCGCGCACCGCCGTGGCGGCCGGGCGGGTCAGGGTCTCCCCGAAGGTGGTCGAGCTGCTGCGCGGCGAGGGCGTGCCGAAGGGCGACGCCCTCGCGGTGGCCCGGATCGCCGGGATCATGGGCGCCAAGAAGACCCCGGACCTGATCCCGCTCTGCCACCCGATCGCGGTCTCCGGGGTCAAGGTCGACCTCGCCGTCGCGGACGACGCGGTCGAGATCACCGCGACCGTGAAGACCGCCGACCGCACCGGCGTCGAGATGGAGGCGCTGACCTCGGTGACGGTGGCCGCGCTGACCGTGATCGACATGGTCAAGGCGGTGGACAAGGGCGCCAGCATCGAGTCCGTCCGGGTGCTCAGCAAGACCGGCGGCAAGAGCGGCGACTGGTTCGCGCCGGAGGTGGACGCGTGAGCGAGCGAACCATCCAGAGGTGCGGGTGGACGAACGCCCCTGCCGAGCGAAGCGAGGTGGGCGCATGAAGGCTCTTGCCGTGACCGTCTCCAACCGGGCCTCGGCCGGGGTCTACGAGGACAAGGGCGGTCCGCTGCTGGTGGCCGGCCTGACCGCGATGGGCTTCACCGCCGACGGCCCCCGGGTCGTCCCGGACGGCGAGCCGGTGGAGGCCGTCCTGCGCGAGGCCGTCGCCGCCGGGTACGACGTGGTGCTGACCACCGGCGGCACCGGCATCTCGCCGATGGACCTCACCCCCGAGATGACCGCCCGGGTGATCGACCGCCAGATCCCCGGCATCGCCGAGGCCATCCGTGCCTACGGCCGCGACAAGGTGCCGACCGCAGTACTCTCCCGCGGGCTCGCCGGGCTCGCCGGACGTACCCTGATCGTCAACCTGCCGGGCTCGACCGGCGGCGTCCAGGACGGCCTGGCCGTCCTGGAGCCGCTGCTCGCCCATGCCGTCGACCAACTCGGCGGCGGAGACCACCCACGGCCCGACGCACCAGCTTCCGGGAGAGCGCACTGAACGCCGGCTGGCCGGTAGAACTCCACGAGGGGGAGGTCACGCTGCGCCCGATCCGGGCCCGTGACCAGCGCGAGTGGCAGGAGGTGAGCCGCCGCAACCGGGACTGGCTGCGGCGGTGGGAGGCCACCGTGCCGCCCGGCGCGCCGGGCCGGGCGGCCGGGCCCCGCCCGACGTACCGGCAGATGGTCCGCTTCCTGCGCCACGAGGCCTCGGCCGGCCGGATGCTGCCCTTCGTGGTGCTCTACAAGGGCCAGCTGGTGGGGCAGTTGACCGTCGGCGGGATCACCTGGGGTTCGATGTGCTCGGCCAACGTCGGGTACTGGATCGACGAGGCGGTGGCCGGCCGGGGCATCATGCCGACCGCCGTGGCGCTTTCGGTGAACTACTGCTTCCACGCACTCGGGCTGCACCGGATCGAGGTCTGCATCCGCCCGGAGAACGGCCCGAGCCGACGGGTGGTGGAAAAGCTGGGCTTCCGCTCGGAGGGAATCCGCCCGCGCTATCTCCACATCGACGGCGACTGGCGGGACCACTTGGTCTACGCCCTGACCGCCGAGGAGGTCCCGGAGGGGATGCTGGAGCGATGGCGGGCACTCAGTTCTGAGCGCAACCCAGGTAATTGAATATATGTTCGAAAGAAATATCGATATGGCATCGGCGCGGTGGCGGACCGCCACAAATGCCAGCAAAATAGTCGGAGAATCAGCTTGATCACACGACACGCCGCGCCAAATTGCTGCCAGGCCTTCCCGGCGCCCGTACGGTGTGAATCGTGAGCAGTAGCGGCCTTATCTACGCCGTCATCGTAGGGGCCTGGGCCGCCTATCTGGTGCCGATGTGGCTCCGCAGGCAGGACGAACTCAACGAGGCGCGCCCGACGGAACGCTTCAGCACCGCCATCCGCCTGCTGGCCGGGCGTTCGGCGCTGGAGCGGCGGGCAGCCCGGGCCCTGGGCGACGAAGCGCGTGACGACGAGCACAGCAACGACGGTCCTCCCGCGAGGGACGAGGCCGCCTCCGACGACCCCGCCGCGCGGGAGCCCGAACCCCCCGCGGATCGTCCGGGCGAACGCCCGGCGCCCGCGCGGCCGGCCGGTGTCGAGCGCCGGGCGCGGCTGCTGGCCCGCCGGCGCCGAATGGTCACCGCCCTCTTCCTCGCCTTCGCGCTCGGCGCCGTGGTCGCGGCGGTGGCCGGGCTGGCCTTCCTCTGGGTCCCGGCGATCCCGGCGGTCCTCCTCACCCTCTACATCGGCCACCTGCGCAAGCTGGAGCGCCAGCGGTACGAGGTGAAACTGGACCGCGCCCGGGCCGCCCAGGCGGCCGAGCAGCTGCGGCGGCGCGAGCAGCAGCGGGCCGAGGCCCCGGCGGCCGGGCACGCCCCGGCCGAGGTCCCCGTCGACGCGGAGCCGGCCCCGGCCGCGCCCGCCGAGCAGCGGCCCGGCCGTCGCCCGCACCTGCGGCTGGCCGCCGACCCCGAGGAGGCCACCGTCCCGGTGTCCGCCTCCGCGGTGGCCGAGGCGACCGAGCACGAGGAGTGGGTCGACGGCATGCGCGAGCGCGGTGCGGCCGGCCCGGACTCCTGGGAGCCGGTGCCCGTCCCGCTGCCGACCTATGTCACCGCGCCGGTCGCCCCCCGGGTCTCCCGCGGCCTCGACCTGTCGGCCCCGGGCACCTGGACCGCCGGTCGCCCGACCGAGTCCCGCAACACCCCGCTGTTCGACCAGTACGCCGAGGCCCCGGCCCCGGAGACCCGCCCCCGCGCGGCCAACGAATGACCGTGACCACCCTCCGACCAGGAGGGTGGTCACAGACCCCCTCCGAAAGGTGCTAGAGTTTCTTCTCGTTGGGGCTGTGGCGCAGTCCGGTAGCGCACCTCGTTCGCATCGAGGGGGTCAGGGGTTCGAATCCCCTCAGCTCCACCCAACGGATCGACTCCGGTCGGTCCACCAAATCCCGCCGGGAGTCAACTCCCGGCGGGATTTCGCGTTTTGCGGCTCCGAAACCGATCCGAGCACCGGCAGTGGTGGAGGTCACAGGACCTTCCCGGGGGGCGGAAACTGACGTCGTTTGGGTCTCAGAGGGGTCGGTTATGGTGGTTGGGCCCAGACGCTGACGAGGGAACGATCTGGTCTATCTCAACGGGGTGCCATCGCGGTGCGCGAGTTCGGTCTGAAACGGTGGACGCGAGAGGCGGACCCGGAGGGGCCCGGCGGCCCGGCACCCGGAAGACCGAATTCCTGGACCGTGGCGGCGGCCTGCGCGGCGGCGGTGTCGCTGGCGGCGTTCGTCCTGGTGCGGCACCTGCACGGGGCGACCATGGTCGACATGCTGGTCTACCGGGCCGAGGGCCAGGCCGTGGTGAACGGCCAGGACCTGTACGCGATGCGGCTGCCCGGCTGGGACCTGCCGGCCACCTACCCGCCGTTCGCCGCGATGCTGTTCGTCCCGAGCACCTGGTTCGACGTGAGCGCCCTGCGCGTCCTGGTGATGCTTCTCAACTACGCGCTGCTCGCCCTGGCCGTCCACCTCTCCCTCCGGCTGGCCGGCTGGCCCCGGCGCACCCGCCCGGCCGCCGTGATCCTCGCGGCCGGCCTCGGCGTCTGGCTGGAGCCGGTGTACACCACCTTCCAGTACGGCCAGGTCAACCTCGGCATCCTCTGTCTGGTGCTGTGGGACCTGACCCGCTCGGACCGCAGCCGGTTCAAGGGCGTGGGCATCGGGCTCGCCACCGCCATCAAGATCACCCCCGGCCTGTTCGCCGTCTACCTGCTCCTGACCGGGCGGGTCCGGGCCGGCCTGGTCTCGATCGGCACCTTCCTGGGCGCCGGCCTGATCGGCTGGATCGCGCTGCCGGAAGCCTCGTACGGGTTCTGGAGCACCTACCTCTGGGACCCGAGCCGGGTCGGAGTCACCGTCCTGGTGGACAACCAGTCGCTGCGCGGGGCCGTCTGCCGGCTGCTCGACGTCAACGACCCCGGCCTGGTCGGGGTGATCGCCTCCGCGCTGGTCGGTGCGCTCGGGCTCGGGGTGGCCGTGCTGGCCGGGCGCTCCGCCCGGGTGCTGCGCCGGGCCGACGCCTGGGGCGCCGTCTGCGCGGCCTTCACCGCGCTGCTGGTCTCCCCGATCAGCTGGACCCACCACTGGGTCTGGTGCATCCCGCTGATCGCCCTGCTCGTGGTGGAGGCCAGGACCAGGGCCCGGCAGGCGCTGCTGGCCGTGACGCTGCTGGTGTTCCTCTCCCACGTGATGTGGACGGTCCCGCACCGCTGGGGCCGCGGGGTCGCCTGGTACTGGCAGCTGCCCGGCTCGGTCTACCCGCCGCTCGGCATCGCCGTGCTGGCCGTCGTCGGACTGCGGCTCTACCGCGCCTGGCGCGAGGCCGTCGACGCCTCGGCCGGCGCTTGGGCGCTGCTGGGGCCTGTCCGGGGCGCCGAGCCCGACCGTGATCCCGCCCTGACCAATCGGACCTGACGGATCAGAGTCGACGTGACCACCCAGACCGCAACCCCGTCACCACCCCGGGCCGCCGTACCCGTCGCCCGCCGGGCGGCCGCCGCCCTGGGCTCGCCAGCGGCCGCCGCCCTGGGCTCGCCGGCCCGCCGTACCGTGCTGCTCAGCGTGCTCTGCTTCGCGGTGGTGTGCGCCATCGGCCTGCAGGGCTGGGCCTCCGTCTCGCTCGGCGGCTTCGACCTCGGCATCTTCGACCAGGGGGTGCGCGGCTACGCCCACTTCGGGCTGCCGGTCTCGACGCTGAAGAGCTACCACCACGAGTTCCCGCCCGGGTTCTCCCTGCTGGGCGACCACTTCTCCCCGGTACTGGCGCTGCTCGCCCCGCTCTACTGGATCTGGGACGACCCGCGCTCGCTGATCATCGGGCAGGCGCTGCTGTTCGCGCTCGGGGTGCCGTTGATCCGGCGGATCGCCGCGCACTGCTTCGCCGCCGCCGAGCCGCGCACCGCCCGGCGGGCGGCCGACCTGGCCGGGCTGGTCTACGCGCTCGGCTGGCCGCTGCTGGTCGCCGCCCGGGTCGGTTTCCACGAGGTGGCGTTCGCCGTCCCGCTCACCCTGCTGATGCTGGAGCGCGGCCTGGCCCGCCGGTACGCCACGGTGGTGCTCGCCGCGGTGCTGCTGTGCTGCACCAAGGAGGACATGGGCCTCATGGTCGGCGCGTACGGCCTGGTGCTGCTGTTGCGCACCCGCCGTACCGGGGACAGCGCCGGTCGCTTCACCGGGCTCGGGCTGCTGCTGGGCGGGCCGCTCGCCGCGGCGGTGGCGATCAAGTGGCTGATCCCGGTGATGGGCGGGGAGCCGGGCTACTACTGGAACTACGCGGCGCTCGGCGCCGACGGCGGCGACGCGCTCAAGCACCTGCTGCACAACCCGTTCCTGCTGGTGCAGACCGCGTTCGACCAGCCGCTCAAGCCACTGCTGCTGCTCTGGCTGTTCGGCACGATGTTCTTGCTGCCGCTGCGCTCCGCCACCGCGCTGTGCGCGCTGCCGCTGCTGGCCGAGCGGATCCTCTCCAGCAACCCCAACCACTGGTCGATCGCCCGGCACTACGACTCGATGCTCTGGCCGATCCTGCTGACCGCGACGATCGAGGTGCTGGGCCGGCTGAGCAGCACCGAGCGGCCCGAGCCCACCCGGCGGCGGGCCCGGCTGCTGGGCCTGGGCACGGCCGGGGTGGCGCTGGTGGCGGCCGTACCGATCGGGCTGCTGCAGCTCGCGGTGCCGTCCTCCTGGGAGCCCAAGGCGAGCGAGGCGGCGCTGGTCCGGGCCGCCGCGCTGATCCCGGACGGGGCCTCGGTGGAGGCGGACAACCAGATCGCGCCGAGGCTGACCGCCCGGGCGGACGTGGTGCTGGTGGACGGGACGCCGCGCGGGCGCGAGTACGTGCTCACCCGTTCCGACAAGCGGTCCTTCCCGTTCAAGACGGACAAGGAGCAGGCCGACCGGATCCAGCTGCTGCTGGCGCACGGCTACCGGCAGCTCTGGGCCGAGGACGGGGTGGTGCTGCTGCACCGCGAGGGCGGCGAGCCGGTGCCCGGCGAGCACGTGCCCGGGCCGGGCAGCAAGCCGGTCCAGGACGAGGTGCCGTCCGACGTGGGGCACAACCTGTTCAAGGGCTGACGGCTGCGCTCAGGTCTCCCGGACGATGACCACGGGGCAGGGCGCGTGGTGCAGGCAGTACTGGGCGACGGTGCCGAGCGGGGTGTCCGGCGGGGTGGAGTGGCCGCGGTTGCCGAGGACCAGCAGGGCGGCGCCGGTCGCGGCGGCGACCAGGGCGGGGCCGGGTGGCCCGGCCTTGAGGTGGCGGCGGAGCGGGACGGCGCGGTCGGCGGCGGCCTCGGCGAGTCGGGCCGTCTCGGCGAGGATGGCGGCGGCGCGCCGCTCGGGCCCGAAGCCGTCCAGGGCGGGCGGGACGAGGCCGTGCTCGCCGTAGAGGAAGGGGAAGTCCCAGACGGCCACCGCCTCCAGCGGGCCGCCGGTGAGGCCCGCCAGGCGGGCTGCCCAGCGGACGGCCGCGCGGGCGGGCCCGGAGCCGTCCACACCGACCACGATCCGGCCGTGCGGCTGCATGCCCTCATCGTCGCAGACCTGCCCCCCCGAGCCGAAGGGCGCGCCGCTGCCGAAAGGCACGAGCGCCGGAGCGACGACCGTCGGCAGCGGGTCGGAGCACCCGGAGGCGAAGGGGGGAGTCACCGAGGGCCGGCCGGAACAGTCTCCGGCCGGCCCTCGCTCGAACGGGCTCGTTACGGGCGGTCGGCGTAGGAGCCGTGCTGGTGCGAGCCCTGGGGCGGGACGGCGCCGTAGTGACCGGGGCGCCGGCCGCGCGGGTGCCGGGTCAGGTGGTAGCCGAGGACTCCGGCCAGCGCGGCCAGGAAGCCGCCGCCGACGGTCCAGTACCAGCGGCTGTTCCAGCCGGAGAACCAGCCGGTGTACCAGTGCTCCTTCTGGGCCACCGGGGCCGCCGCCTTGGCGGTGCTCGCGCCGCCGTCGACCGGCGGGACCAGCGGGGCCTTGAGCTCGCCGCCCTCCGGCTGGGCGTTGTCCGCGTTGCCCTTGGAGCTGACGTGCAGCTGGGCGTTGGCAGCCAGGCCGAGGTCGGGCTGCGGGGCGTCGGTGACCGAGAGCCGGACGTAGTAGGTGCCGGGCAGCGGGTCGCCGGACCACGGCTCGGCCCAGGTGCGGACCTCGCGCAGGGTGCAGTCGAGCGTCAGGGTGGTGGTGTTCTGGTCGCCGGTGGCGTTCTGGGTGCCGGCGGTGCAGGCCTGGCGGCGGCGCAGCCCGTCGAAGACCTCGACGGTCCAGGTCTGCGGGCCGTGCCGGTCGGTCGCCGGGGCCAGGTTGACGGTCAGGTTGATCGTCGGGGTCTGGCCCTCGGCGGCGCCGAACGCCCAGTACAGGTAGTCGCCGGTGGAGGCGGCGACGTTGGCGTCCTGGCCGGGGGAGAGGTTGACCGCGGTCAGGAAGGAGGTCCCGGCCTTGGTCGCCGGGGCCGGGGTGCCGCTCGCGCTCGCCGAGGGCGACGGCGCGGCGGAGGCGGCCGGGGCGCCCAGCGCGAGGGCGGGCAGCAGGGCGAGGGCGGCGAGGGCGCCGCGGATCGTCGTACGCATGGTCAGTTCTCCCGCCAGACGGCGATGCGCCAGCGTGCGATCCAGCCGGAGACCAGGCCGAAGGCCAGGCCGGCCAGGGTGAGGGTGAGTAGCAGGATCCAGCCGCGGCCGAGGCCCATCGCGGCGCCCTCGGGGGCGGACGAGGAGGAGGCCAGGTCCACGGTCAGCTCCAGCGGCATGCCGGGGTCGGTGTGCACACCGGCCTGCGGGGCCAGCGAGTTGCTGACGACCAGGCAGACGGTGGTGTCCGGCTTGTCCTTGGACGAGGAGGTCGGGCTCGCCGTGACGTAGCCCTTGGAGTCGTTGGTGGACCAGCGCAGACCGGTGGAGATCACGTCCGTGCGGGTGCTGCCGGCGTCGGTGCCGCGGACGAGTTCCTGGCCGGTGGCGCTGGTGGCCTGCAGCAGGACGCCGTAGTCGCGGTTTACCGCGCGGTCGAGCGCCACGCTGACCGAGGCGCGCAGCTCCTGGCCCGCCTTGACCGGGACCTTGTAGACGCGGTGCTCGGAGAACTTCTCACGGTCGCTGTAGACGCCGGGCGTGAGCACCGGGGCGCTCTCGCACTTGTCGGTGCCGGAGGTCTTGACCGGGTTGACGGTGTAGGTGTCGTCGCTGCGGTCGATCAGCTGCTTCACCTTGTCGGTGAGCTGCTGCGGGGTGCGGACGTCGGTGTAGGTGCCGCCGGTCGCGTTGGCGATGCAGAGCAGCTGCTGGCGGGTCTTGTCGTCGTGCGCCAGGCCGAGGGTGTCGACCACCAGGTGGATGCCCTGGGCGGCGAGTTCGCGGGCCACGTCGCACGGGTCCGGCGGGGCGCAGTCGTCCTCGCCGTCGGTGATGAGGACGATCCGGCGGGTGGCGTCACCCTTGCCGAGGTCCTGGGCCGCGCCGCGCAGGGCCAGGCCGATCGGGGTCCAGCCGGTGGGGCGCAGGGTGGCGACCGCGGTCTTGGCCTCGACCTTGTTGGTCTTGCCGACGGGGAAGAGCTGCTTGGTGTCCTGGCAGCCGATGGTCTTGTCGTTGCCGGGGTAGGTGGCGCCGAGGGTGCGGATGCCGAACTCGGTCTCCGCGGGCAGCGCGTCGATCACCTCGTTCAGCGAGTTCTGGGCCACCGAGATGCGGCTCTTGCCCTGGATGTCGGTGGCGGTCATGGATCCGCTGACGTCCAGGATGAGGTCGACCCTGGGGGCCTCCTTGGGCGCGGGTGGGGCGCCGGCTGATGGTTCGTCGGCGTGGGCGGGCAGGCCGAGGAGCAGCGAGGCGCCCGTTATCGCCAGGGCGGCCAGCAGGCTGCCGAGCCTGGTCTTCGGTCGTCGTCCGGTAGTCACGCGCCAGATCCTAGGGATCATCAGTTCGTCAAGGCCAAACGAGACCGGACGGTGCACCTGCCCGCCCCGGGGTGAACTCCGGGGTGTGGAGAGGGATTACGGAGCGCTGTGCTCACGTCGGCCTTATCCGCGATGGATAGCCTTCAGCACGGTTCGGACGGAGGCGAGGCGTGATGGAGCTGACCGCGGTCGGCAAGCGGTACGGGCGGGGCGGACGGTGGATCCTGCGCGACGTCGATCTGGCCGTCGGGCCGGGGGAACTGGTGCGGATCGCCGGGACGAACGGCAGCGGCAAGTCGACGCTGCTGCGGCTGGCGGCCGGGATCGAGCGGCCGAGCACCGGCCGGGTGGTGCGGCCCGGGGCCGCGGCGTACGTGCCGGAGCGCTTCCCGCCGGCGCTGCCGTTCGACGCCGCCTCGTACCTGCTGCGGGTGGGCCGGGTGCACGGGCTGTCGGCGGAGGCGGCGCGGCGGCGGGCCGGGGAGTGGCTGGAGCGGTTCGGCATCGCGGACCGGGCGGGCACCCCGCTGAGCCGGCTCTCCAAGGGCACCTGCCAGAAGGTCGCGGTGGCGCAGGCACTGATCGCCGAGGCCCGGGTGCTGCTGCTGGACGAGGCCTGGACCGGGCTGGACCGGGAGGCCCGCGCGGTGCTGGACGAGGCGGCCGCCGAGCGGGCGGCGGCGGGCGGCACGGTGCTGTTCGTCGACCACGACCCGGCCCGGCTGGCCGGGCGGACCAGCGCCGCCTACCGGGTCGGTGGGGACGGCGAGCTGCGCCCGGCCGAGGAGGAGCCAGTGGACGATGGGCCGGTGGTGGCGGCGGGCGGACCGGTGATGGAGATCGAGGTGGACGTCCCGGAGGGCGTCCTGCTGCCGGAGCGGCTGCCCGGGGCGCCGGAGCTGACCGCGCTGGACGGGACGGCGGTGCGGCTGGCGGTGTCGGCCGCCCACTCGGACGCGCTGCTGCGCGGCCTGCTGCTCGGCCGCCCGGCCGTACGGGTGCTGGCGGTGCGTCGACGGGGGGAGGAGCGGTGAGGCAGGTCGGGGCACTGACCCGGTACCACCTGGAGCTGCTGCTGCGCTCGCACGCCTGGCTGCCGCCCTTCCTGACGTTCACCCTGCTGCTGGTGATCGGGGTGACGGCGGGCGATCCGCTGCTGGGCGGGCTGGGCTACGGCGCGGGGGTGCTGCTGCCGGTGAGCGCCTGGTACGTGCGCGGCGCGCTGACCGCCGAGCCGCCGGCCTCGCGAGCCTGCCTGGTCGCGGTGGCGGGTCCGGTGCGGGTGCACCTGGGCGCGCTGCTGGCGGCGCTGACGGCCGCTCTGGTGCTGGCGGTGGGCCAGGTGACGGTGCTGTGGTGGGTCAGCGGCGCGGTGGCCGATCCGGGGGCGCAGCGGGATCCGGACGTCGCGCGGGCGCTGCTGGCGGGGCTGTCGACCTCGGTGGTCTGTGTGCTGCTGGGGGTGCTGGCCGGGGCGCTGGGCAACCGTCCGGTGCTGGGCCGCTCGCCGTACGGGATTCCGGCGGCGCTGGGGTTGTCCGTGCTGGCGCTGGTGGTGCCGTTCTCGCCGGCCAACGCGGCGGTGCGCGCACTGGTGACCGCCGCGCGGACCGGGCAGGTCGCGGTGCCCTGGGTCGAACTGCTGCTCTCCGTCGCCCTGCTGGCCGTGGCCGGGGCCGGGGTGGCGGCCCTGGCCGGCCGGCGGGCGGAGTGAGGCCTGCGGATGAATTCCGGCAATGGCGGACACACCGTGGCGAAGAGCCAATAAATATGGATAGTGCTCGTTAGGGTGACGAACCAGGGCGCTGGCGCCGCCGCACCGGCTCCCTGTGCCGGTCCGCCCCGATCGGCATCCCCGCCTCCCCCAGGACGGTCCGTGGCGACACCCTCCGCCGTGACGAGATCCGCCGCGCGGCCCGCCCGGCCGGCGCCGACCGGGCGCACCACCGAGCTGGTGCTGGTGCTGACCGCCGTCCTGGCGGCGGTGTTCGGCTACGTCGAGGTCGGCGTCAACCTGGACGGCACGGCGCCGGCCGGCGCGGCCCCCGAGGTCGCGTACGGGGCCGGCGCCGTGCTGGGTGTGCTGGCCCTCGTGGCGCACGCCGTCATCCGGTGGCGGGCCCGGTACGCGGACCCGCTGTTGCTGCCGATCGCCGTGCTGCTCAACGGGATCGGGCTGGTGGTGATCCACCGCCTCGACCGGGCCACCCCGGGCCGGGCCGCCGCCTCCACCCAGCTGCTCTGGTCGAGCCTGGGGGTGGCGCTGTTCATCGCCGTGGTGCTGCTGGTGCGAGACCACCGGCGGCTGCAGCGCTACGCCCACGTCGGGGCGCTGGTGGCGCTGGTCCTGCTGGTGCTGCCGATCTTCTTCCCGCCGGTGTACGGCTCGCGGATCTGGATCGTCGTCGGGCCGCTCTCCTTCCAGCCGGGAGAGCTCGCCAAGATCCTGCTGGCCGTCTTCTTCGCCGCCTACCTGGCGGTGCACCGGGACGCGCTGGCGCTCACCGGCCGTCGGGTCTGGCGCTGGAAACTGCCGCGCGGGCGGGTGCTCGGGCCGGTGCTGATGATCTGGGCGGCCTTCGTCGGGGTGCTGGTGCTGGAGACCGACCTCGGTACCTCGCTGCTCTTCTTCGGCCTGTTCGTGGTGATGCTCTACGTGGCCACCGCCCGCACCGGCTGGATCGCGATCGGGCTGGGCCTGGCGGCGGTCGGCGCGGTGACGGTGGGCTGGCTCTCGCCGCACGTGCACAGCCGGGTGGTGGACTGGCTGGACCCGCTGGGCTCGATCGCGGCGGGCAAGGGTGCCAACCAGATCGCCCAGTCGCTGTTCGCCTTCGCCTGGGGCGGCGAACTGGGCACCGGGCTGGGCAACGGGCACTCGGTGCTGATCGGCTTCGCCGCCAAGTCGGACTTCATCCTCGCCACCATCGGCGAGGAGCTCGGCCTGACCGGGCTGATCGCGGTGTTCCTGCTGTACGCGGTGCTGGTCTCGCGCGGCTTCCGGACCGGCATCGCGCTGCGCGACCCCTTCGGGCGGCTGCTGGCGATCGGGCTGGCGGCGATCGTCGGCCTGCAGGTGTTCGTGGTGGCGGGCGGGGTGCTGGCGCTGATCCCGCTGACCGGGATGACCATGCCGTTCATCGCCCAGGGCGGCTCCTCGGTGGTGACCAACTGGATCATCGTCGCGTTGCTGGTGCGCATGAGTGACGACGCCCGGCGGCCGACACCCGAGGTGGGCTGATGGCGCGGATCCGGCTCAGGGGGAACGGCCCGCAGGGGCTGCCCGGGATCTCGATCACCGGGCGGCGGGCGGCCACCTTCTGTCTGCTGCTGGTCGTGGCGCTGTGCGCGCAGGCCACCCGGGTGCAGGTGTTCGAGGCCGGGGACCTCGACCACAACAGCGCCAACCAGCGGCTCGCCATCGAGCGCTACGCCCAGCCGCGCGGGAACATCCTGGTCGGCGCCGAGACCGTCACCGGCTCCGCGGCCACCGGCGGCCGGTACGCGTACAAGCGCACCTACACCGACGGGCCGACCTACGCCGCCGTCACCGGCTTCGCCTCCCAGACGTACGGCAACACCCAGCTGGAGGGCACCGAGGACGCCCTGCTGACCGGCACCGACGGCCGGCTGACCGGCTGGTCGGTCTGGGACGCGATCGCCCGTCGGCAGAACCCCGGCGGGGACGTGTACACCACGATCGACCAAGCCGCCCAGCAGGCCGCGATGCGCGGGCTCGGCGGGCAGAAGGGCGCGGTGGCCGCGATCGAGCCGGCCACCGGACGGATCCTGGCGCTGGCCAGCACGCCCTCCTACGACCCGGGCAGCTTCGCCGGCTCCACCAAAGCCGACCAGACCGCCTGGAACCGGCTGCAGGCCGACACCGACCAGCCGATGCTCAACCGGGCGCTGCGCCAGACCTACCCGCCGGGCTCGACCTTCAAGGTGGTCACGGCCGCGGCCGCGCTCGCCGGCGGGGTGGTCACCGACCCGAACGCGCCGACCGGGGCGCCCTTCCCGTACGTGATGCCCGGGACGACCACGCCGCTGGTGAACGACAGCGCGGCCTGTGACGAGCCCGGCCAGTCGCTGGACGCCGCGATGACCGCCAGCTGCAACAGCGTCATGGGCTACCTCGGGGTGCAGACCGGGCTGGAGAGGATGGTGGCCACGGCCGAGGGCTTCGGCTTCAACGACCCGAAGCTGGACCTGCCGGTGCGCCCGGCCCGGTCCAACTTCGACACCGCGATGAACCAGTCGCAGCTGGCGCTCTCCTCGATCGGGCAGTTCGACACCGCGGCCACCCCGCTGGTGATGGCGATGGTCGCGGCCGGGGTCGCCAACAACGGGACGGTGATGCGTCCACAGCTCGTGGACAAGCTGACCAGGAGCGACGGCACCGTGGTGCAGCTGATGAAGCCGGCCGTGTACAAACGGGCGCTGACCCCGGCGGTGGCCGGGCAGGTGCAGGAGCTGATGACCGACGTGGTGGAGAACGGCGCCGGCGGCAACGCCCGGATCGCCGGGGCGGTGGTCGGCGGCAAGACCGGCACCGCTCAGCACGGGGTGGACAACAGCGGGACGCCGTACGCCTGGTTCATCTCCTGGGCCAGGCCGGCCGGCTCGGACGCGGTGCCGCCGGTCGCGGTGGCGGTGGTGGTCGCGGACAGTGACGCCACCGACGTCACCGGTGGCGCGCTGGCCGCGCCGATCGCCCGGGCGGTGATGCGGGCGGTGCTCGGCCGCTGACCCGATATGGCCGCTGACCTGGCCTTCTATCCGATGTCCGGCAAGTCCGCCGTGTGCGAAGTGTCTGGTTTGTTATCTGTGGTGCGCCGGTTCGTACAATGCGCCGATCAAGACTGTTCGTTTGCGACACTGGTGCATTCGCGGGGTACTGTCCCATGTTTGTTCGGTTGGTCCCGATGGCACCCCTTGGTGCCCGGGTGACCGGCTCGCTAGGACACCCTCCCTCGCCCAGAAGGACCGCAGTTTTGGCCAGCAACACCCTTGGTGCGCGTCTGCTGCGACGCAAGCCCGTCTCGACCCTGATCGCGGAGAGCGAGGGCCGCAGCGGCCTTCCGGCGGGCGCGCCCGAGGAGGGCGGACGCTCCGGCATCCACCTGCGCCGCTCCATCGGGCTCTGGCAGCTGTCCGCGATCGGCATCGGCGCCACCATCGGCACCGGCATCTTCTTCGTGCTCAACACCGCGGTCCCGGCGGCCGGCCCGGCCGTCATCCTGTCCTTCGTGATCGCCGCGGTCACCGCCGGACTCACCGCGCTCTGCTACGCCGAGATGGCCTCCGCGATCCCGGTCTCCGGCTCCTCGTACTCCTACGCCTACGCCACCCTCGGCGAGGGCGTCGCCTTCGGCGTCGGCATCTGCCTGCTGATGGAGTACGGCGTCTCCGCCTCCGCGATCGCGGTGAGCTGGGCCGAGTACCTCAACAAGTTCCTCGACCTGGCCTTCGGGGTCAAGATCCCCGAGCAGCTGTCCGGCGCCCCCGGTGGCGGTCACTGGTTCAATCTGCCGGCGCTGCTGCTGGTCGCGATGGTCTGCTTCCTGCTGATCCGCGGCGTCAGCGAGTCGGTGAAGGTCAACGCGGTCATGGTCGGGATCAAGATCCTGATCCTGCTGCTGTTCATCGGCGTCGCGCTCACCGGCTTCCACTCCGGCAACCTGACCCCGTTCATGCCGCTCGGCATCGGCGGCGTGCAGATCGCCGCGTCCAGCATCTTCTTCTCCTTCATCGGCCTGGACGCCGTGTCCACCGCCGGTGAGGAGGTCAAGAACCCGCGCCGCACCCTGCCGATGGCGATCATCATCTCGCTGGTCGTGGTGACCCTGCTCTACATCCTGGTCGCGCTGGCCGGCATCGGCGCCCAGCAGTGGAACAAGTTCGACGGCCAGGAGGCCGGCCTCGCCCAGATCCTCCAGGACATCACCGGCCAGAGCTGGCCCGCGATGGTCTTCGCGGTCGGCGCGATCATCTCGATCTTCAGCATCACCCTCGTGGTGATCTACGGCCAGACCCGCATCCTGTACTCGATGGGCCGCGACGGCATGCTGCCCAAGCGCTTCGCCCAGCTCTCCCCGCGCACCGGCACCCCGGTCTGGAACACCCTCGCGGTGGGCCTCGGCGTGGGCGCGCTGGCCGCCTTCATCCCGCTGGACGTCCTGGCCGACATCACCAGTCTGGGCACTCTCATCGCCTTCTCGGTGGTCTCGGTCGGCGTGATCGTCCTGCGCCGCACCCAGCCCGACCTGCCGCGCGGCTTCAAGGTCCCCGGCTACCCGGTCGTCCCGCTGCTCAGCGTCGGCTTCTGCATCTACCTGATCACGGGCCTGCACGCCGACACCTTCCGGGCCGGGGCGATCGCCCTCGCCGTCGCGGTGGTCGTCTACTTCGGCTACAGCATCAAGCACTCCCGGCTGGAGAAGGCCGAGCAGCAGGCCGTCCCGGTCGACACCAACGCCGGCTGACCAGGTCGTTACCCAATCGTGAAGGGCCGCCGCTCGGTACGACACCCGGCGGCCCTACGCGCGTAGCGCCACAACCCGCGCCGGACGCCATGGCGACAGGGCCCGGCCCGCACCCATAACCTTCCACCATGGTGAGCACCCGCACGCCCGGCTTCTCCCGCCCGCGCGGCCGCTTCACCGGCCGCGCCAGAACGCCGGCCCAGACCATCAGCGCCGAACGGCCGTCCAGACCCGGACGGCCACCGAGAGGCTTCTCCGCCCGGGCGTTCCCCCGGCAGCGTGGCGAGAGTACGTTTCCGCCCACGCTCGATCGGTGGAATCCCGCCCGGCTCGCCTCGCTGCGTTCCGTCCAGCTGCTCGGCTGTCTGATCGCGGCCGGCTGGGCCGCCGCCTTCCCGCTCGTCTCCGACCTGCCCAACCAGCGGCTGTGGGGCCTCGTCGCGGCCCCCGCCTACCTCCTGGCCGGCCTGTTCTGCCTCACCCTGCCGCGTCGCTACGCGCCCCAGGCGGCCGCCGCGGCAGGCCTCGCCGGCGCCGTGTTCGCACCGCTCGGACTGCTCGCCCTCACCGGCCGCCACCAGTCCGAGGTCATGGTGGTCGAACGCTCGGCCCACCTCCTGCTCACCACCGGTGACGCGTACCTGCCGCACCCGGTCGTGGTCACCGACTACAACCCGTACCTGCCGGCGATGGCCCTGTTCGGGCTGCCGCGCCAGCTGCTCGGCAACTCCACCGCCTTCGCCCGGGTCGCCGGGGACGCCCGGATCTGGTTCGCCCTCACCTTCGTCGCCTGCCTGCTGGGCGCCTGGCGGCTGCTGCGGCCCACCCGCCCCGGCAGCAGCGACCCGCGCGCGCCGCTGCTGCCGCTAGCCGTCCTCACCGCCTCGCCGCTGATAGCGCTCGCCCTGGCCGTCGGCGGGGTCGACCTGCCGCTGATCGGCGTCTGCTGCCTGGCCATGGCGCTCGCCGAGCGGGACCGCGCGGTCGGCGCCGGACTGGTGCTCGCCCTCGCCTGCAGCCTCAAATGGACCGCGTGGCCGGCCCTGCCGGTCGCCGTCCTGCTGCTCTGGCGGCTCTACGGCCGAAGGCCCGCCACCCGCACCGCACTGATCGGGGTCGGGGTGAGCGCGGCGGTGATCCTGCCGTCCGTCCTGACCCAGGCCGACCAGCTGCGCGACCAGGTGGTGCGCTTCCCGCTCGGGATGACCGCGATCCGCACCCCGGCCGGCAGCCCGCTGCCCGGCAAGGTGCTGGCAGGGTTCGGCCCGACCGGGCACTCCATCTCGCTGGCGCTGATGACGGTGGCCCTGATCGGGGTGGCGATCTGGCTGCTGGCCCGGCCGCCGGTCTCCGCGATCGCCGCCGCCGACCTGCTGGCCGCGGGGCTCGCGATCGCCTTCACGCTCGCCCCGGCCGGGCGGTTCGGGTACCTGGCGCTGCCGGCCGTCCTGGTGATCTGGCCCCGGCTGGCCGCCCGGCGGTGGAGCAGCCGCCGCCAGATCCCGCCC
Source organism: Kitasatospora sp. NPDC001159 (assembly GCF_053598235.1). Taxonomy (NCBI): domain Bacteria; kingdom Bacillati; phylum Actinomycetota; class Actinomycetes; order Kitasatosporales; family Streptomycetaceae; genus Kitasatospora; species Kitasatospora sp. NPDC001159. The sequence continues at coordinate 38,820 of NZ_JBSFJV010000027.1, read as the reverse complement.
CGACCGCTGCCGGATCCGGCGGAGCCCGCCCTGCCGCGACGCTGAGCGGGCGGACCCGCCCGCCCCGGAACGCACCGGCGCCCGCTCAGCCTTCTCGGCTGAGCGGGCGCGTGACTCGCCCGCTCGCCTCCGGGCGCTCGGATCCGGTGCCGACGGTCGGCGCTCCGGCGCTCGTGCCTCGCTGGTCCTTTCTCCCTGTCGGCACCGGCTCTCCCTGTCGGCACCGGCGCGCCCTTCGGCCCGGGGCGGGCGCGTGGGGGTCAGTGGCCGCCCGCCGCCTTGAGCAGCGAGGCGACCGCCGGGCCGGCCGCGTCGACGCCGTGGCCGCCGCCCTGGACCTCGGCGGCGACCGCGAGGTTGCCGCGGAAGGCGGTGAACCAGCTGTTGGTGGTGGACGCGCCCTGGACCTCGGCGGAGCCGGTCTTGGCGCCCGCGTTGTCGGTGATCCCGGCCATCACGTCCTTGGCCGTGCCGCCGACGGCGGTGGCGTTCATCATCGCGCGCAGCTTGGCGGCGACGTCCGGCGAGATCTGGCGGGCTGCCTGCTGCTGCGGCAGGCCGGCGACCAGGATCGGCTGCTTGAACGCGCCGCTCTGGACGGTCGCCGTGATCGAGGCGATGGCCAGCGGGTTCATCTGGACCTTGCCCTGGCCGATGTAGTTCATGGCCTGCTCGTCCTTGCTGCCCGGGGTGGCCGGGATCTTGCCGTCGGCGTTCGGCAGGCCGGTCTTCCACTCCAGGCCGATGCCGTACACGTCCTTGGCCGTGCTGGAGAGCGTCTCGGGCTTGAGGCTGGTCAGGCCCTGGTTGATGAAGGCCGTGTTGCAGGACACCATGAAGTCCTGCTGCAGCGTGTTGTTCGGGAAGGCGCCCGGGAAGTCGTTCGGGATCGCCACCGGGTTGCTGCTTTTCTCCGGGCAGGCCACCGTGCTGTCCGGGTTGATCCCGGCCTCCAGCAGGGCCGTCGAAGTGACGATCTTCATCGTCGAGCCGGGGGCGAGCAGGCCGGCGAAGGCCCGGTTCTGGCCGTTGGCCGGGGCGTTGGCGAAGGCCAGGACCTGGCCGGTGCTCGGCTCGATCGCGACGATCGAGCCGTTCTTGCCGCCCAGGTCGGTCATCGCCTTCTCGGCGGCGGCCTGGATGGTGTTGTCGATGGTCACCTTGAACGGCTTGCCGGGCTTCGGCTCGACGATGGTGAACAGCTTGTCGGCGGCGGTCTTGCCGGACGGGTCCGTGATCACCACCGCGCTGCCCGCGTCCTGGTCCTTGTTCGGGTCCGGCGGCAGCAGCTTGCGGGCGTTGTCCTGCAGGGTGCTCATCAGCGCCGGGGTCAGCGAGGCGCCCTGCAGCGGCTTGCCGTTGCGGTCCACCACGGTGGACGGCGGGGAGAAGACCTGCTGGGTGGCGATCGTCTCGCTGCCGGACAGGTGCGGGTGGATCACCGAGGGCGCCCAGTGCACGGCCGGGGTGTTGTCGCTCATCTTCACGACGCCCAGGAAGCCGTTGTAGTCCCAGACCCGGCTGGTGCCCTCGAACTCGGCGCGGGCCTTGAAGCCCATCAGCACGCCGGTGGGCCCGGGGGTGGCGGAGGCGGACGGCGAGTCGGTGGCGCCGGGGGTGCCGGTCGCGGACGGGGTCGCCGAGGCCGCGCCGGTGGGCTTGGCCGGGGTGGGGGTGCCGGTGGCCGAGGCGAAGGCCTGCGGGGTGGCCGGACCGGCCGGGGTCAGGGTCAGCGCGCTCGGCTTCACCTGGTCCTTGAAGGCCGTCAGCGCCGTGGTGGCCGCGGCCGGGTCGTCCGTCAGCGAGGCCGCTTTGGCGATGTCGCCGGACGCCCAGGCCGCCAGGAAGTCCTTCGCGCCGTTCGCCGCCTGATCTGCCGTGGGGGGTTCGGCGACCACCGTCCGCGGCTTCTTGCCGTCGGAGGACCCGGAGTCCGAGCCGCCCATCAGGCTGTACGCGCCGTAGCCGCCGCCCGCGAGGACGACGATGGACACGCCGGTGATGATGCCGATCTTCGCGCCACTGCGCATGGTGCAGTTCCCCCAGGGGTCTCGCGGCCGGGCGCCGCCGGCCGGGGGCCGGAAACGCGGTACGCCCCCACCCTAGGCAGGGCGGATCGGTGCGCCGACGAAACGCCCGGGACTTGTGACGGATCTGGTACGTGTCGTGCACCGCATACGGACGGTTCGGGGGAGTTGTGTGTGGACCGGGCCCGGCGGTCGGCTCAGATCCAGCTGTTGAACCACATCCGGCTGCGCCAGTCGTCCAGCGGGATCGTCTGCCCGGTGAACAGCGGGAAGAAGTAGAGGAAGTTCCAGATGATCAGCAGCACCACCAGGCCGGCCGTCGTCGAACCGATGATCCGGCGGTCCCGGGAGGCGCCGGCCGGCCCGATCAGGGCGCCGACCAGCATCGTCACCGCGAGCACCAGGAACGGGACGAAGACCACCGCGTAGAAGAGGAAGATCGTCCGCTGCTGGTAGAGGAACCACGGCAGGTACCCGGCCGCCAGGCCGCACAGCAGCGCGCCGGCCCGCCAGTCCCGCCGGAACGCCCAGCGCCACAGGCAGTACACCAGCGCCAGCACGGCCGTCCACCACAGCAGCGGGGTGCCGATGCCCAGCACCTCGCGGGCGCAGTCGGCGGCGGTGCAGCCGTTCTGGCCGAACTTGGGGGACTCGTAGTAGAAGGAGACCGGCCGGCCCAGCACCAGCCAGGACCACGGGTTGGACTGGTAGGTGTGCGGGTCGGTCAGGTGGGTGTGGAACTCGTAGACCGTCGAGTGGTAGTGCCACAGGGCGCGCAGGCCCTCGGGTATCCACGGGTAGTCGGTGGAGCGGCCGACCGCCCAGTCCCGGCCCCAGCCGCCCTGGCCGGGCGCGTTGCTGCTGGCGAACCAGCCCCACCAGGAGGCGATGTACACCGCCACCGAGACCACGACGACCGACACGAAGGCCGGCACCGCGTCCCGGGCGAGCACCGCCCGGTACGGGCGCGGGGCACCGGCCAGCCGACGGGCGCCGACGTCCCACAGCACGGTCATCAGACCGAACGCGGCCGCCACGTACAGGCCGCTCCACTTGGTGGCGCAGGTCAGGCCGACGCAGACGCCGGCCGCGATCCGGTACGGACGCCAGCCCAGGTTGAGCCGCTGGGCCAGCTCCGGATCCGCCACCCCGCCCAGGAGGGCCGCCAGCCGGGCCCGGGTCCGGTCCCGGTCCAGCAGCAGGAAGCCGAAGGCGGCGAGGATCCAGAACATCACCACCAGGTCGAGCAGCGCCGCTCGGCTGAGCACCAGGTGCAGGCCGTCCACCGAGAGCAGCAGGCCGGCCACGCAGCCCAGCAGGGTCGAGCGGAACATCCGGCGGGCGATCCGGGCCAGCATCAGCACCGACAGGGTGCCGAGCAGGGCCACCGCGAACCGCCAGCCGAAGGGGTTCATGCCGAACAGCTGCTCGCCCGCGCCGATGATCCACTTGCCGACCGGCGGGTGCACCACGTACGAGGGCGTCGGGCGGTACGGGACGGCCGCGCCCGGCGTCATGATCGTCGTGTTGGCGTCCTCCGGCCAGCTGATCTCGTAGCCGCCGTGCCAGAGCGCGTAGGCGTCCTTGGCGTAGTAGGTCTCGTCGAAGATGATCGCGTGCGGCTGGCCGAGGTTGGTGAACCGCAGCAGCCCGGCGAACACCGCCACCGCGATCGGGCCCAGCCAGCAGGACCAGCGGCACAGGAAGTACCAGAGGCCCTGGGGCAGCGAGATCCCCAGCCGCAGCAGCAGCGGCGACTGCGGCACGTCCCGCCCGGTCACCCCGGGGCCGTCCGGCATCGGCGGGACCAGTCGCTCGGTGAGCGTCGCGACGGGGCGGGGACGGTAGCCGTGGCGGGCCAGGCGCTCGCGCCAGCTCGGGGGAGCGGGCTGCGGTGTCGTGTCCTGGGATGACGCGGGTTGTGCTGAGCGGGGGGACGGCAGGCCGACACCGCCCTGCGCGGAGTGGTCCGTACCAGTGGGCGTCTGCGCCGCCGTGTCGCCGTTCATCCGCCACATCGTAGGGGCGCTCTTCGTACGCGTGACCGGTCCCTCGAAAGCTGCCCGAATCGTCACCAAAAGCCCCGGCCCCGCGAAGCTGGAAGGATGGGGCCCGTGACAGGAGTACTCGTTCTCGCAGGCACCCCCATCGGCGACGTCTCGGACGCCCCGCCCCGGCTGCTCACCGAGCTGGCCTCGGCGGACGTCATCGCGGCGGAGGACACCCGTCGGCTGCGCCGGCTCACCCAGGCGCTCGGGGTGACCCCGGCCGGGCGGGTCGTCTCCTACTTCGAGGGCAACGAGGTCGCCCGCACCCCCGAACTGGTCGAGGCGCTGCTCGGCGGCGCCCGGGTGCTGCTGGTGACCGACGCCGGGATGCCCTCGGTCTCCGACCCCGGCTACCGGCTGGTGGCGGCGGCCGTCGCCGCGGACGTGAAGGTCACCGCGGTGCCCGGGCCCTCCGCGGTGCTCACCGCGCTCGCGCTGTCCGGCCTGCCGGTCGACCGCTTCACCTTCGAGGGCTTCCTGCCGCGCAAGACCGGCGACCGGGCCCGGCAGCTGGCCTCGATCGCGGCCGAGCCGCGCACCATGGTGTTCTTCGAAGCGCCGCACCGGATCGCCGAGGCGCTGGCCGCGATGGCCGAGGCGTTCGGGCCCGAGCGGCCGGCCGCCGTGTGCCGCGAGCTCACCAAGACCTACGAGGAGGTCAAGCGCGGGCCGATCGGCGAGCTGGCGGCCTGGGCGGCCGAGGGCGTCAAGGGCGAGATCACCGTGGTGGTCGCGGGCGCCCCGCCGGCCGCGCCGCAGGAGCTGGCCCCGGCCGAGCTGGCCCGGCTGGTGGCCGTCCGGGAGGAGGCCGGGGAGCGGCGCAAGGAGGCCATCGCGGCGGTCGCGGCGGAACTCTCCGTGCCCAAGCGGGAGGTCTTCGACGCGGTCGTGGCGGCCAAGAAGGACGGCTTGAACGAGGCCTTGAAAAAGGGGTGAATTCCGGGGGTTGCGTGGCGGGCGGGGAGTCGTACCTTGGAGGGAAGGCCCCGGTAAACGCCCGTTGAGCTGAAGCTTCGGCCCTGGTTTCCGGGTTGCGGAAGGCCCTTCGTATAGGACTTCCCAACCCGCATCCAAGTCTTCACAAGAAGGGCGTCGGCCGGGGCGGTCCGGGCATTTCCTGGAATGGAAAGACCCAGCCGGGCGAGCGCCCGGCGGGCGCTGGGAGACGGCTATGAGCGAGATGATCGGTAGCCCCCTCGGTGGCAGCGCACTGAGCGCGCCCGGCCTGGCCGGGCGGCCGCACACTCCCGTCGAGACCGTACGGGAGGCCTACTCCTTCGCGTGCCTGCGCTGCGGGTACGGCTGGGAGCAGGCGTACGACATCGAGCACCACATCGCCAGGGACGGCCACGTCGTGTTCGAGTACCACGCCAACGGTGTCCGGGTACCGTCCCCGCTGCTCAAGCCGACCTGCCCGGGATGCGGTGGCCACACCGTCCGGATCATGCGCGAGGGCCGGGTGGCCGTCGCGGACCAGCCCCCGCAGCACGCTCCCGGCTACCCGGCGCACGCCGAGCCGGCCGGGGCGCCCCCGGTGCTCGGGCCCGAGAAGCCGCGCGGACGCTGGGCCCGGTTCTGGTCGCGGCTGTTGGGCTAGGGCCTGACGCAGGCACGGGGAGCGCAACCGGGGCCGCCCGCCGCGAGCAGTGCGACGGGCGGCCCCGTCGCGTGCCGTCGCGGGGTAATGCGGTCGAGGCGGGTGTTCGGGCCCGACTAAGCTTTCCGACCATGGCGGCCACTGCAGAACACAGCACCACCGGGACGAGCGCCCCGGCGTACTACGTCTCCACCCCGATCTACTACGTCAACGACCGTCCGCACCTGGGCCACGCGTACACCACGGTGGCGGGCGACGTCCTCACCCGCTGGCACCGCCAGCGCGGCGAGAAGGTGTGGTACCTGACCGGCACCGACGAGCACGGTCAGAAGATCATGCGGACTGCCGAGGCCAACGGCGTCAGCCCGCAGGAGTGGTGCGACAAGCTGGTCGAGGAGGCCTGGAAGCCGCTCTGGGAGCACCTGGAGATCGCCAACGACGACTTCATCCGCACCACCCAGGAGCGGCACACCGCCCGGGTGCAGGAGTTCGTCCAGGACCTGTTCGACAAGGGTGAGATCTACAAGGGCGGTTACTCCGGCCCGTACTGCGTCGGCTGCGAGGAGTTCAAGCTCCCCGCCGAGCTGCTGGACGGCGCCACCGCGGACGAGAAGCTCTGCGCCGTGCACAAGCGGCCGGTCGAGTGGCTGGAGGAGGAGAACTACTTCTTCCGCCTCTCCGCCTACGGTCCGAAGCTGCTGGAGTTCTACGCCGCCAACCCGGACTTCATCCAGCCGGCCTCGGCCCGCAACGAGGTGCTGCGCTTCGTCGAGCAGGACCTGAAGGACCTCTCGATCTCCCGCTCCACGTTCAACTGGGGCGTGCCGCTGCCCTGGGACGAGAAGCACGTCCTCTACGTGTGGGTGGACGCGCTGCAGAACTACATCACCGCGGCCGGTTACGGCAGCGACCCGGAGCGCTTCGCCGAGCTGTGGCCGGCCTCCGTCCACCTGGTCGGCAAGGACATCCTCCGCTTCCACGCGGTCATCTGGCCCGCCATGCTGATGGCCGCAGGGCTGCCGCTGCCCAAGCGGGTCGTCGCCAACGGCTGGCTGATGGTCGGCGGCGAGAAGATGTCCAAGTCCAACCTGACCGGCATCGCGCCCACCGACCTCACCTCGCACTTCGGCGTGGACGCCTACCGCTACTACTTCCTGCGGGCGATCCCGTTCGGCACGGACGGCTCGTTCTCCTGGGAGGACTTCACCGCCCGGTACACCTCCGAGCTCGCCAACGACTTCGGCAACCTGGCCTCCCGGGTCGCCGCGATGGTCGGCAAGTACTTCGGCGGGGAGCTGCCGGCCTCCGCCGCGCACGGTGACGCCGAGCAGGCGATCGCGGACGGGCTCGTCAAGGCCGTCGAGACGGCCGACCGGAAGATCGGTGAGGAGCTGGACTTCGCCGGCGGCCTCGCGGCGATCTTCGACTTCGTCAAGCAGGTCAACGGCTACCTCACCGAGCAGGAGCCGTGGAAGGTCGCCAAGGACGGGTCGGAGGAGGGCCGGGCGCGCCTGGCCACCATCCTCTACACCGCCGCCGAGGCGCTGCGTGGCACCGCCGTCCTGCTCAACCCGGTGATGCCGTCCACGGCCGAGAAGCTGTGGGCCTCGCTGGGCGCCGCCGAGGGCCTCGGCGCGCTCGCCGCGCAGACCGTCGCCACCGTCGGTGACTGGGGCCGGCTGCCCGCCGGTGCCACCGTCACCAAGGGCGAGATCCTGTTCCCGCGCCTGGAAGAGAAGCCGGCCTCCTGATGCCCGCCAAGGACGACGACCGGTCGACCCCGCCGCCGCTGCCGGAACCCCTGGCCGTGGCGGTGGCCGACTCGCACACCCACCTCGACATGCAGGCCGGAACCCCGGCCGAGGGACTGGCCCGGGCCGCCTCGGTCGGGGTCACCACGGTGGTCCAGGTGGGCTGCGACGTGCCCGGCTCGCGCTGGGCCGCCGAGCTGGCGGCCCAGTACGAGCAGGTGCACGCGGCCGTCGCCCTGCACCCCAACGAGGCGCCGCGGATCTTCCTCGGTGACGCCGACGGCTGGTCCGGCCAGCAGCGCAAGGCCGGCGGCCGGGCGGCGCTGGACGAGGCGCTCGCCGAGGTGGACGCGCTGGCCGCGCTGCCGCAGGTGCTCGCCGTGGGCGAGACCGGCCTGGACTACTTCCGCACCGGGCCGGAGGGCGTGGAGATCCAGAAGGAGTCGTTCCGCCGCCACATCGAGATGGCCAAGCGGCACGGCAAGGCCCTGGTCATCCACGACCGGGACGCCCACGAGGACGTCATCGCCGTCCTGCTGGCGGAGGGCGCCCCCGAACGGACGGTCTTCCACTGCTACTCCGGCGACGCCGAGATGGCCAAGGTCTGCGCCGAGCACGGCTGGTACCTCTCCTTCGCCGGCCCGGTCACCTTCAAGGCCAACCAGCCGCTGCGCGACGCCCTGCTCGCCACCCCGCTGGACCGGATCCTGGTCGAGACCGACGCCCCCTTCCTCACCCCGCACCCGTACCGGGGGCGGCCGAACGCGCCGTACCTGATCCCGGTCACGGTGCGGTCGATGGCCGCCACCCTGGGGCTGCACGAGGACGAGCTGTCGGCGGCGATCGCGGAGAACACCGCCCGGGCCTTCGGGTACTGAGCCGGTCGAACGAACATCTGGTTCCGAGGAAACGGTTCGGCACTCCTGCGACGGTGTGATGCTGGCTAGCATGAGTGCAGTGGGGAGGTGGCAATGACCGCCGAGCCGATCAACGAACCCGTCGACGATCGCATCGAATGGTTCCTTCCGCCGGCCCAGGGCTGGACGTACGAGCAGGCCCGGAAGTTCGACCTGCCGTTCGAATGGGATCTGGTGGACGGAGTCATTGCGGTCCGGGGGCAGACGAACTTCTGGCATGACCAGGTGCGCTCGGGGCTGGAGCGCAGGCTGTTCGCCGCACGTGTCGAGCCCTGTGCGGTGCTGCCGGAGCGGTGCATGTTGCTGGACGAGAGCAACACGGCCAAGCCCGATGTGGTGGTGTTCGACAAGACCCGTCTCGACGTCTTCGAGCTGGACTGCCTGCCGGTCGAGTCTGTGCTCCTAGCCGTCGAGGTCGTGTCGCACGGCACCCGGGCGAACGACCGCTTCGGCAAGCCCGGCCTTTACGCGGAGAAGGGGATCCCCTACTACTGGCGGGTCGAGCGAGGCCTCGACAACCTGCCGATCGTCCATGAGTTCCACCGGGACGAGGAGAAGGGCGTCTACCTGCCCGTCGCCCAGCACGAAGGGGTGCTCCGGACCTCGGTGCCGTACCCCGTGGAGATCGACCTGGCCGAGGTCGTCGAACTCTGACCGCCTCCCGCGCCCGTATCCTTGGCGCGTGAGCACCACCGACCCCACCTCTGACAGCCACCTGCTGGGCGCCGCCGACATCCGGGAGCTGGCGGCCGCGTTCGGCGTGAAGCCGACCAAGCAGCGCGGGCAGAACTTCGTCATCGACGGCAACACCGTGCGGCGGATCGTCCGGGCCGCCGACGTGACGGAGCAGGACGCGGTGGTGGAGGTCGGGCCCGGGCTCGGATCGCTGACGCTGGCGCTGCTGGAGGTGGCGCGGCACGTCACGGCGGTCGAGATCGACCCGGTGCTCGCCCAGCACCTGCCGGACACCGTCGCCGCCCGGATGCCCGGCCGGGTGGACTCCTTCGACCTGGTGTTCAGCGACGCCATGGAGGTCACCGAGCTCCCCGGCCCGGCGCCCACCGCGCTGGTCGCCAACCTCCCGTACAACGTGGCCGTGCCCGTCCTGCTGCACATGCTGGCGACCTTCCCCAGCATCGAGCGGACCCTGGTGATGGTGCAGAGCGAGGTCGCCGACCGGCTCGCCGCCAAGCCCGGCAACAAGGTGTACGGCGTCCCGTCGGTCAAGGCCAACTGGTACGCCGACGTGAAGCGGGCCGGGGCGATCGGGCGGAACGTGTTCTGGCCCGCCCCCAACGTCGACTCCGGCCTGGTCTCGCTGATCCGCCGCGAGCCGCCGAAGACCAGCGCCAGCCGCGAGGAGGTGTTCGCGGTGGTCGACGCCGCGTTCGCCCAGCGGCGCAAGACCCTGCGCGCCGCGCTGGCCGGCTGGGCCGGCTCCCCCGCCGGGGCCGAGCAGGCGCTCGCCGCCGCCGGGATCGACCACAAACTGCGCGGCGAGATGCTGGCGGTGGAACAGTTCGCCGCGATCGCCGAGCACAAGCCGGCCAAGGACGGCGCGCCTGCCAAGGACAGCGAGCCCGTTAAGGACAGCGAGCCCGTTAAGGACAGCGAGTGATCACCGTACGGGTGCCGGCCAAGGTCAACGTCCAGCTCGGCGTCGGCGGACTGCGCGCCGACGGCTTCCACGACCTGGCCAACGTCTTCTTCGCGGTCGCGCTCGGCGACGAGGTCACCGCGACTCCGGGCGAGGGCGTCACGCTGACCTGCTCCGGGCCGGACGCCGCCGTCGTTCCGCTGGACGACAGCAACCTCGCCGCCCGCGCCGCCCGGCTGCTCGCCGCCCACCACGGGATCGCCGACCCCGGGGTGCACCTGCACATCGCCAAGGCCATCCCGGTCGCGGGCGGCATGGCCGGCGGAAGCGCCGACTGCGCCGCCGCGCTGGTTGCCTGCGACGCGCTGTGGAAGCTGGACACCCCCTTCGAGACACTGCTGGAACTGGCCGCCGAACTGGGCTCCGACGTGCCGTTCGCCCTGATCGGCGGCGTCGCACTGGGCCGCGGCCGGGGCGAGATCCTGGAACCGCTCGCCGTCTCCGGCACCTTCCACTGGGTCTTCGCGGTCGCCGAGGGCGGCCTGTCCACCCCCGCCGTCTTCCGCGAGTGCGACCGGCTCCGCGAGGAGGCCGGCACCGGCTCCAGCGACACCGACGTCCCCACCCCCGACGTCGACCCGGCCCTGCTCGCCGCCCTCGCCGAGGGCGACGCCGTCGCCCTGGCCGCCGCGCTCGCCAACGACCTCCAGCTCGCCGCGCTCTCGCTGCGCCCCGCGCTGGCCGCCACCCTGCGGGCCGGCACCGAGGCGGGCGCGCTCGGCGCCCTGGTCTCCGGCTCCGGGCCGACCTGCGCCTTCCTGGCCAAGGACGCCGACGCGGCCACCGCCGTCGCCGAGGCGCTGCGGGCCTCCGGCACCTGCCGGACCGCGCACGCCACGTACGGGCCGGTGCCGGGGGCGTCGCTGCTGCCGTAGCGGTGTGGCCTCGACGGCCCCGGTCGCGCAGGCACTGGCTCTCGCCCGGCAGTGGGGTGTCGGCGGGCCCATTAGGCTGGGGTGATCGGGGCGTCCCCGAGAGGGGCACCCCGTCGCTGAGGGTGGCCCGCCCCGCGACCGCCGAACCCAGGAGCGCAGCACACGTGGCCGTCAACCTCGCCACCATCGAGTCCGTCACGAAGGTCTACGGCACCCGCACCCTGCTGGACGCGGTGAGCCTGGGCGTGAGCGAGGGCGACCGGATCGGCGTCGTCGGCCGCAACGGCGACGGCAAGACCACCCTGATCCGGATGCTCGCCAAGCTGGAGGAGCCCGACGGCGGCCGGATCACCTGGAACGGCGGCCTCGAACCGGCCGTCCTCACCCAGCACGACTCGCTCGACCCGAAGGCCACCATCCGGCACGAGGTCATCGCCGACCGCGCCGACCACGAGTGGCTCGGCGACGCCCGTATCCGCGACATCATCGAAGGACTCTTCGGCGGCCTCGACCTGCCCGGCTTCGCCGACGGCCTCGACACCGTCATCGGCCCGCTCTCCGGCGGCGAGCGCCGCCGGATCGCCCTCGCCAAGCTGCTGCTCGGCTCGCCCGAGCTGATCATCCTGGACGAGCCCACCAACCACCTCGACGTCGAGGGCATCAACTGGCTCGCCCAGCACCTGCAGAAGCGCCGCTCCGCGCTGGTCTGCGTCACCCACGACCGCTGGTTCCTCGACCAGGTCTGCACCCGGATGTGGGACGTCCAGCACGGCGAGGTGCACGAGTACGAGGGCGGCTACTCCGACTACGTCTTCGCCCGCGCCGAGCGCTCCCGGATCGAGGCCGTCGAGGAGCAGAAGCGCCAGAACATGGCCCGCAAGGAGCTCGCCTGGCTGCGCCGCGGCGCCCCGGCCCGTACCTCCAAGCCGCGCTACCGGATCGAGGCGGCCAACGCCCTGATCGCGGACGTGCCGGAGCCGCGCGACAGGAGCGAGCTGATGAAGTTCGCCAACGCCCGGCTCGGCAAGACGGTCTTCGACCTGGAGAACGTCACCGTCAAGGCCGGCCCCAAGCTGCTGCTGGAGAACCTCACCTGGCAGCTCGGCCCCGGCGACCGGATCGGCCTGCTCGGCGTCAACGGCGCCGGCAAGACCTCGCTGCTGCGCGCCATGCGGGACGCGTACGCGAGCGAGGGCGACGTGCAGCCGGCCTCCGGTGTGGTCAAGGTCGGCAAGACCGTACGACTGGCCTACCTGTCCCAGGAGGTCGCCGAGTTGGACCCGGCGATCCGGGTGCTGCAGGCCGTCGAGCAGGTCCGCTCGCGCGTCGACCTCGGCAAGGGCCGGGAGATGAGCGCCGGCCAGCTGTGCGAGCAGTTCGGCTTCGGCAAGGACAAGCAGTGGACGCCGGTCGGCGACCTCTCCGGCGGCGAGCGGCGGCGGCTGCAGCTGCTGCGCCTGCTGATGGACGAGCCCAACGTGCTGTTCCTGGACGAGCCGACCAACGACCTGGACATCGAGACGCTCAACCAGCTGGAGGACCTGCTCGATGGTTGGCCCGGCTCGATGATCGTCATCAGCCACGACCGGTTCTTCATCGAGCGGACCACGGACGTCGTCTACTCGCTGCTCGGCGACAAGAAGATGCGGATGCTGCCCGGCGGCGTCGACGAGTACCTGGAGCGGCGGGCCCGGATGGCGGCTGCCGCGGCTCCCGTCGCGGCTGCTCCGACCCCCGTCGCCGAGACCGCCTCCGGGCTGTCCGGCGGGGACCTGCGGGCGGCGAAGAAGGAGATGCAGAAGCTGGAGCGGCAGATCGCCAAGCTGGACGAGAAGGAGTCCAAGCTGCACGCCCAACTCGCCGAGCACGCCGCCGACTTCTCCAAGGTCGCCGAACTGGACGGGCAGCTGCGCACCGTCCGGGAGGAGAAGGAGGAGCTGGAGATGAGCTGGCTGGAGCTGGCCGAACAGGTCTGAACTACCCCTGTTTGAGGAGGAGTTCCAACTCGTCCGCCGCACGGCCCAGCGCACTGAGCGCCGGGTCGTGCGGTGCGTCCGGCCGGGCCGCCGGTCTGGTCGGCGGACGGTGCTCCCGGGCGGCGGCCGTCAACTCGTCCAACGCCCGGCGGACCCGGTCGGTCTCCGCGGGATCGGGCACCCGGCCGCCGTACCGGATCTGCGCGGCGAACGCCGCCACCGCGCCGCCCAGCCGCTCCAGCGCGGCCGTGGCGGGCAGCCACTGCTCGGCCAACCGGCCGGTGGGCGGAGGCTCGGCCAAGCCCTGCCGCACCTCCTGGCGGGCGTCCGCCAGGGAACGGTAGGCGGTGCGGCGGAGCCAGACCTGGGCCTGGCTGTCCCGGGTCGTGGCGTCGAGGTAGGCGCGCAGGGCGGTGGTCGCGGTGATCAGCCGGGGCTCGATGCGGTGACGCGGGCGCTCGGGCCACAACAGGTAGCCGAAGAGCAGCACGACCGCGCTGGCGAGCACCGTGTCCAGCACCCGGGGCCAGAACTCCGCCGCGCTGCTCTGACCGCCGAGTTGGAGCAGGACCAGCGCCATCGGGGTCATCACCACGGTGTTCAGCCCGTAGTGCGCGGCGGTCGCGTACGGGAGCAGGGCGACGCACAGCGCGGCCATCGCGGTCAGCGCCCACTCCTCGGTGGTGAGCGACACCAGCGCCGCTGTGACCACCACGCCCAGCACCGTGCCGATCGCCCGGCTCACCGCGCGCAGGAACACCGAACCGAGATCCGGCTTCAGCACGAAGGCGATCGTCATGGGCACCCAGTAGCTCTTGCTGAGCGGGTAGTTGGCGGTCACCGCCTCGCCGACCGCGATGCACAGCGCGACCCGCAGCCCGTACCGGACGGAGGCACGCGACAACAGCCGTGCGCGCAGCCGCCACGGGTCGGGCGGGGGCACGGGGGCGGTGCCGATCCGCGTCGCACGGCCGGCGACGGTGTCGGCGGCGGCACGCAGCGCCACGTCCAGCGCCTGCCGCGCCGGGGTGTCGGGCCGCCAGTCGGGCACCGCGACCTCGCCGCCGCCCTGCCGTACGGCCTGCGCCAGCCGGTTCGGGACCTCGGCCACCTCCGGCGGGACGGGGCGCCAGGCCCACAGCAGGCCGGTCGCCGCCTCGGTGGCGGCGAGGGCCGCCTCGTACATGCGGTGCAGGCCCTGCGGGTCGGGCCGGTGGTTCGGGCTCGGGAGCAGGTCCTGCAGCTGGTTCAGCCGGGCGGTCAGTACCTGGCGCGAGACGGCACCCTGCGGAGTGCCCAGATCGGCGAGGGTACGGCCGAGCGCCTCGTAGACGGCGGCCAGCGCGCGGTTGCGGGGATCGGACCCGGACCGGTGATCGGTCCTCACCGGCAGACCCAGCACGACGACCAGCGCCGCCCCTGCCAGCATCATCGGCGCCGCCGCCCACCACGGATGCGGCAACGGCATCCCGCTGCCCAGCGAGGCCGACACCAACAGCAGCATCCCGGCCGCCGAACCACGCGGGCCGGTCGCACTCAGCGCCCCCGAGACGAAGGCGGTGTACGTCAGCGCGCAGCCGAGCACGGCGGCGCTCGCGTGGACGTGCTGGAGAACCGTACCGATCAGCATGCCGAACGCCGAGGCGAGGACGGCGGTCGCGATGCGGGTGGTGCGCCGGCCCGTCGGCTCCGTGCGGTCGTTCATCGTCGCGTGCATCGCGCCGAGCCCGGCGAACACCCCGAGATCCACCCGGTGCGTCAGCAGGCCGCCCGCCAGCGGTACCGCCATGCCGAGCGCGGCGCGGGCCATCAGCGCCAACGGCAGCGGCGGCCGGGCCGGACGTGCGGCGCGGGCCCACCAGGGCGTCGGCTTGCTGCTCGGAGGCATGCGGGGTCACGTCCGTTCTGCGGCCTCGGGTCGCTGCTGTGCGACATTGCGCGGCAGATGGGGCGTACCGGGTCAGTCTACCCAGCGGCCTGGTGATCGGCTGTACGTGTCAAGTTCGTACCGATCGTGCACGGGCGGGCTATGGGCCCTGCCAGCCCGACAGGGGTGGTGGCTACCATGACAGAGGCGGAAACCGCCCACAGGGCGGGCGGTTGAACCGACCAGGACGGTACGAGCCAGAAGTTGACGGTGTGTTGCGGCGCGGAGCACACGGGGGTTGCCCGGAGTGCCCGGCCGTACGGGGGAGAGGTGGATTGCTGTGGGAGACACGGATAAGCCGGGCGCGGCGACGAGCCCGCTGAAGCCTGCGGCTACCGGGACGGACCCGGCGGGGGCACCGGATACAACGCCGTTCATGCTGGACGGGCCGACGATCCCGCTGCCTTGGGGGCACGGGTTCAAAATTGCCCCCGTCGTCAGCGCGGCGCAGACGAACGTCAGCGCCGACGACCTGGTGAAGGCCTTCGGCAAGCAGGACGTCCAGATCGAGCTCGACACGCTCACGAACTTCGCCAACAAGGTCGACGCACTGCTCCAGGCCATGGAGGGATCGGCGGCCGCGCCGTACAAGCTCCAGGAGCAGAAAGTCTCCCAGGGCAGCTTCATCAACGCGTCGGACGCCGGGAAGTTCCCGGAGGCCGTGGCCCTGCACACCGCCTACGACAAGGTCCACGACCAGCTCGTCAAGCTCCACAAGGACTTCGCGGCGCAGATCGAGGCGATGAAGGCCGCGGTTACGGACACACACAGCAAGTACACGAGCAACGAGGGCCACACGACGGACGCCCAGAAGGCGATTGCGGCGGGGGCGAGCGGAACGGCGTCGACGTCCAACGTGACGGCCTGACAGCGGCGCCGGGAGAGAGCTACCGGGGAGACGGGGAACAGACCATGTCAGGAACGACGGATTTCACCCATATCGACCACGCCGTACTGAAGGGGATGGTCGACGGCGGGAAGCCCGCCGACGTACTGAAGCGAGCGAATCAACTCCAGGACGCGGGCCGCGTCCTGACGGACCTCAGCCAGGCGCTACAGGGGCACCTCGGCAATGTCAGCTGGGAGGGACCGGCGGCCGAGAACTTCAAGACCTGGGTCGGGAACCTCTACAAGTCGGCGGCGATCATCGCCCAGCATTCCACGACCGCCGGCAACGCCATGGTCCAGGCCGGGGAGGCACTCAGCACGGCCCAGTCCGCTGTGCCCAAGCCTCCGCAGACGGAGATCGATCTGCTGGCCAAGGCCAAGGCGCAGTCGGTCTACATGCCGTCGAACGTGGACCTGGGCGGTAAGTCAGTTGACGACTTCATGTTCTCCCTCAACCCGAACTGGGTGAGCGCGGCCCAGGCCAATCAGGCCAAGGCGACGATCGAGAAGGAGAAGCAGCAAGCCGTTCTCCAGATGGAGAAGCTGGCGCAGGCGTATAGCGCGGCGACGACGACGCTGAACGGGATCGACGACAACGTGGTGCTGCCGGGGACGCCTGGCAGCGACGCAACCGGGAGGTCCGACGGTTCGGAGTACGGGGGTAGTGGGAGCAGTGCTGGCGCCTACGGTGGCACCGCACGCGGCTCCCGTACGAATGGTGGCAGCTACAGCCCGTCCGGCGGCAACTACGGTGGCGCCACCACGAGGCCCCGTGATCCGGCAACGAGCTGGCAGGACCCGTCCAACCCGACCCACCCCGGCCCGACGCCGCCGTACGGCGGCGGTCAGCTGCCGCCCCCGCCGCATGACCCGGGCTCCTCGATCCCGCCGTCCCACCCGTCGGACCCGGTCACCCGCCCCGGTACCGGTCTCGACAGCATCCCGACCCTGCCGGACCAAACCCTCCCGGCCGGGCCCGGCAGTGGCCCTGGGCTGCCGAGCGGCACGAGCGGAACTCCCACCTACCCGGGCGGGCCTGACGGCCGTGGCGGCCTGCCCGGTCTGCCGGGCAGTGGGCCGATCCCCGGCTTCCCGACCGGGACCGGCGGCGGCTCGATTCCGACTAAGAGCACTGGCGGCGGTTACCTCCCCGGTAAGGGCGGCGGCTCGGTTCCCGCCCGCACGGTCCCGTTCGGCGGCGGCCAGGTTCCCGGCAAGCCCGGCACCTCGGGTCTGCCGAGCGGAACGGTCTTCGGTCGTGAGGGCGCCACGGGCGGTGGCCGGGTTGGATCGCCCATGGGCGGCGGAATGGGCGGCATGCACCCGGGCATGGGCGGTGGCCACGTCGTCGGCGGGGGCGGCGGCTCGCGCGGTCGGGGCCTGACCTCGACCCCCGGCGGAACCGCTGGCGGCCGCAAGGGACCTGCCGCCGGCGGGGAGTTCACCCCGGGGGGTACGGGCCTGCGCAACCGTGCTGCTGCGGCGGGAGCCGCCGAGGGCGGTGGCCGGTCCGGGCAGAACGGCATGATGGCCCCGGGCATGGGTGGTCATGGCGGCAAGAACGAGCGCGACCGCCGCAACCGCGCGCACTACCTCCATGAGGACGAGGAGACCTGGACCAGCGGTACGCCGCACAGCAACCCGGACGTGATTGAGTAGGACGACAACGACTGCCCGGCCACTGGGCTCGCCCAGTGGCCGGGCAGAGCTGTTCGGGGCTGCGTTCCCCGGGGTGCTGAGAATACGACGAGGAGTTGTGATGGGGCGGAAGCTAGAGAGTCGGCGGATGCTTGCAGCGGCACTCTTGGCTGTGGGAGTTCTTGTCGTGCCGGTTGCGGCGCCTGCGGTTGCTGACGATTCGATCCGTGCTGATCAGTGGCATCTGGACACGATGCACGCCCCGGAGATGTGGAAGGTCTCGAAGGGGGAGGGGATCACCGTTGCGGTGATCGATGGCGGGTTCAAGCTGGATCATCCGGATCTCGTCGGGCAGTTCCTTCCGGGGAAGGACTTCAGTGACAGCTCGGGCGGAGTGGGGTCCGACCCGGATGGACACGGGACGGGCATGGCCAGCCTCATTGCCGGTACGGGCAAGAACCGTGGAGGAAACGGAGCCTACGGTCTCGCGCCCGCAGCGAAAATTCTCCCATTGAAGATCAACAACGGGTCTGTGGGAACTGTAATCTCGGCCGACTTCCTTGGCCAGATCGGGCAGGCTGTGAATTACGCAGTCGACCAGGGCGCCAAGGTCATCAGCATCTCGCAGGGAAGGGCCGCAGTCATGGCTTCTCCCGACGATGTAGCCAAGATCAACCAGATTATGGCGAACGCGCGGGCGAAGGGTGTGCTCGTGGTCGCCAGCGCCGGGAACTCTGCGCAGAAAGGCAATCTCGCCGAGTATCCGGGGGCGCTGCCCAATGTCGTCGCGGTCGGGGCTTTTGATCAAAATGGCAATGTGACGGACGAGTCCGAGAGGGGGCCGCAGGTTGCTCTTGTGGCACCGGGCAAGGACATAATCGCGGCTTGTACAGCCTCCACCGGTTACTGCAAGAGCCATGGCACGTCCGACTCGACTGCCCTGGTTTCAGCTTCGGCGGCATTGCTCTGGGCGGTTCACAAGGACTGGTCGGCGAATCAGATCCTGCGGGTGCTCATCAACACCGCAGGCAGGCCGAACGGCGGGAATGCCCGTACGGATGACGCCGGTTGGGGTGCGGTCCGGCCTCGGATCGCGCTGACGAATCCTGGCGATCCGGGTCCGGCGGATGTGTCGCCGCTTCCGGCCGATGTGGCTACGCCGTCGGCTGCTCCGTCGGCGTCGGCGAGTTCGTCGGCTTCCGCGTCGTCGGCGCCGAGTGCTCCTGCGAGCCCGAGTGACGTGGCGGTGGCTGTGCCGACGTCGAAGCCGAAGGCTGATGCCTCGTCCGGGTCGGGTGGCAGCGCGGTGTCGATCGTGGCTGCGGTGGTGGCTGGGTTGGCGCTGGTCGCGGGTGTGGTGTTCGCCATGGTGCGGCGGCGGAAGTCGGCCGTGCAGCCCGAGGCTTACGTGCCGCCGGAGCCGCCGCAGCCGCCGGGGCTGGCGGCCTCGCCTCCTCCGCCAGCGCACGAGCCTCGGGTGTCGCCGGACGACAACCCTTACGCGCGGTAGATCGGAAGTCGGTTGGCTGCCCGGCCGCAGGTGTGAGCCTGACGGTCGGGCAATCGCGTTCTGGTGAACCGCTTCGGCTGAGGCGAAGCGATTCAGTGTGGGTTGGTGTGCGGATGGTTACGCCTCCGGCGCGTCGTGGCCTCGGGGTCGACGGTCTGATCGTCGCAGGATGGCGAACGGAGAGCCGTGAGGACGCCGAGGACAACGGTGGCGATCGCGAGGGCGATGAGGATCGCGAACGCGGCGCCGATCAGGAAGTTGGCGGTTCCGGGCCTCACCGGTGGGCCCCGAGGTGGGCGGAGAGGAAGAAGAGGCGCTCTTCCGCCTGGCTACGGGTGAGGGGGATGGCGAGGTAGTCGCCGGGCACGGCGTGGATGTCGAGGTCGACGGCGGGCCGGAGTTGGAGAGCCGCGTCGGGAGCGGACTCGGCGGTGAGGTAGTGGACGGTGGTGCGCTCGGTCACGCCTCGCACGGGTCACCTCGCTCGGCGTCGAGGAGGAGGTTGAGGAGGTTGAACAGGGTCGTGACCGGAGCGGTGTTGAAGCGGATGAGGACGCGTCCGTCGAGGGTCGTGTCGGTGGTCGCGGAGGGCCAGACGAGGCCGAACTTCCTTCCGTGCTCGTGGACTTCGGTGATGAGGGTCTTGATCTGGGCCTCGGTGTAGTACCGGATGCGGGGGTCCGTGGGCTTCATCGGGTGGCGTCGGGTGTGGTTCACGCGACGGCGTCCAGCTCGAACCAGATGTTCTTGCCCTTCTCCTGCGGGTCCACGCCCCACCGGTGGGTGAGCCCCTCGACCAGCTGGAGGCCCCGGCCGGACTCGGCGAGGTCGGCGGGGGTGCGCTGCTCGGGGAGGGCGGGGCTCTCGTCGGCGACGGAGACGCGGAGCGTGCTGCCGCCGATGACGAGCAGGACGACGGGCGACGCGGTCTTGCCGTGCTGCCAGGCGTTGACGATCAGCTCGACGAGCGCGAGCTCGGCGTCGATGACGGCCTCGGGGTGCCAGCCGGCGCGGGTCATGGCCTGGCGCAGGGTCTGGCGGGAGAGCGCGAGGGAGGGGGAGTTGAGGCTGCACATGGGGAACCTCCGTGAGAGGTGGGGGGTCCGGCGGATGCGTCGCCGTGAGCCAGGCCGGAGCGGAGCTGGTGGATGCCACGCCTGGCTGCTCTGCGGTGCCGGGGCAGCAGGCGCCTACTGCCCCTAACGACAGGCATTACTGACGATCAGTCGGATCGATGTGGCTTTGACCATAGTGCATGCCAGTATCTAGTTTTCTTCCTATGGGGGAGATTCCCTCTATCGTGGTAACTGGTGGACCGGTACTCAGCCGGCGCGGCACACTTGGTCAGACTGCACGCTTGGAAGGAAGTCATGCCCCCGCGCTCGAACCCCACGCTCCACCAGCGACGACTTGGCATCGAGCTTCGGAGAATGCGGGAGCAGGCTGGGCTCGGTGGTACACAACTCGGCCGAGCGGTCGGGATGACTCCAGCCCAGGTGACGCAGATGGAGTCCGGAAGGATCGGCATCAGTGCGGATCGCCTGCGCGTGATCGCCGCAGCGTGCAGCTGCACCAATCAGCCGCTGATCGAGGCTCTCGTTGGCATCGCCAAAGACCGCAGGAAGGGCTGGTGGGAGGAGTATCGGGGGACGCTGGCGACTGACTTCCTCGATATCGCGGAAGTTGAGAGCCATGCACGGAGGCTGTCCACCTTTACGATCACTTTCATCCCGGGACTTCTTCAGACAGGCGCCTACGCCTCGGCGGTATTCAGCCAAGCCTTCCCGACCCCGGCCCGTCACGAAGTTGATCTCAGAACCGCCTTCCGCATGCAGAGGCAACGTGTCATCCGGTCCGGGGCGGCGCCATACTCCGCGTTCATCCACGAAGCGGCGCTACGCATGCAGTTCAGCGGGACGAAGGTTCTTGGCGAGCAACTCGATGCTCTGATCGAGGACTCCGAGAGCCCGGGGATCTCCATCCGAGTGGTGCCGTTCGATGCCGGAACCATCCCGGGCCCCAGTGAGAACCTCACGTTCGCCGAAGGGCCGGTGTCCGAGCTGGACACTGTCCAGATGGACACCGGTCACGGCATCGTTCTCTACGACTCGCCAGCCCACCTTGCAGCCTTCCGCGAGATCCTTGCCCGCATGACCGCCGTCGCTCTGTCAGAGGATGACTCGCGAACGTTTATGCGGAACATCAAGGAAGAGATGGAAAGCAAGGTATGAGTGGTATCAAGTGGCAGAAGTCCAGCTACTCGGGAGCCAATGACACGTGCGTCGAGGTTCGGACAGCCGACGGGCAGGTCGAACTCCGCGAGTCCGACGACGGCGGCATAGTCGTCCGCACCACCCCGGCCAAGTTCGAGAGGTTCATCCAAGGGGTTAAAGCGGGCGAGTTCGACCACCACGGTGGCCTCAACGCTTGACGCAGTGCAGCCGCCCCTCGCTTGACGAGGGGCGGCTGCGCCGGTGCGGGGATGGCGCCCGGACACCGCAGGCTGTTGGCGGTGCCGGTCTCGGCCGGGTTGACGGTTCCGGTTGCGTCCCGCAGTCGCAGCTGAGCAGTGCGCGGGCGGTGCGCGGCTCCGTGCCCGAACCTGTCGGCGACACGGCGGCTGGTGTCCGTCCTTCTGGGCACCCGATTGACGGCGCGCCCCCGTCGCCGCCCGCATCGAGAACGGCAGTGCATCCCCGCGAACCGCTGGTCGTGAACCTTGCTCTGAGGGGACGCCAGCATGCCACTTTGCGCGGCAACGGGCGCGGACCGGAGCAGCGGGAGCGGCTGCGGGCGGCGCCGAACCGCGGTGAGGGCGGCAGGCGGCCCGGGGAGCCCACCTGAGCCGGTGACGCTCTGTTCGAAAGTGTGTGCGCTAGGGTGTCGAGTGGTCTGTGACTTGGGGTGACGGTGCGTAACGCAGGCTTGGTGCATCAGGTGCGGATGGTGCGGTTGGGGGCCGGGGATCCGGCGGTGATGGTGGCGCAGTTTCGGCTGAGTGCGGTGCTGGTGCCGTTGTGGGGTGATGAGGCGGTGTGGACGGCGGACGAGGGGGGTTTGCGGTGGGTCTTCGCGTTCTCGTCCGAGGAGGAGCTGGCGGCATTCGTGCGGTCGAAGGGACTGCCGCTGGAGGGCTTCCCGTATATGACGGTGTTCGGTAGCCGGTTGTTGGATGTGGCGGTGCCGGGGCTTGGTGTGCCCGGGGGGATCGCGCTGGATGTGGCGGGGAAGGAGCCGATGCTCTTTCCTCCGGTGCGGGGGATCGTGCCGGACGCGGTGGCTCTGGACGGGCCGGTGACGACGGGGGGTGTGGGCGTTGGGTGAGGGTTATCAGGCGGATCCTGAGGCGTTGAAGCTGGCGGCGGACGGTCTCAACGGGGTGATTGCCGAGTTGAAGTCGATCGGCATAGCCGGGATCGCGGAGGGTGGACGAGGTTTCACCGAGCTGGAGTTGGGCGGGATGGATGCCGGCGACTTCGAGTTGTCGACGACGTTCGGGGAGTTCTGCGAGCGCTGGAGCTGGGCGGTCAGGTCGCTGGTGGTGAAGGGCTCGGACATGGCGAGCAAGGTCGGTCTGGCCGCGGGCACGTACTACGAGCAGGAGCAGTACGCGAGCGGGCTGGCGAAGGATGTCGTGGCCGGCGTGATCGGCAATCCCCACCTGACCGAGGAACAGGTCGAGCACGAGTCGTGGTCGCAGGTGTGGGCCGACAACCCGATCAACGACTTCATGCACCCGGACTACTCGGGCGAGTCGTTCGACAAGGCCGGGGACGACATCAAGCAGCAGTGGAAGAAGGCGGCTCAGGACGCGGTCCAGAAACCCGGCATGGTCAACATGACGCTGACCGCGACGGTCGGCCCCGTCCCGCCGGCCGGGGAGAAGTGACGGCATGGGATTCCTCGGTGATGCCGTGGACTTCGTCGACGATGTCGTCGACAGCGGGGCGAAGTTCGTCGCCAAGGGCCTGCAGAAGGGCGGGCACCTGGCCGGGAAGGCACTCGACGCGGCCGGTCTGCACGGCGCCGGACAGACCGTCAGCGGCTGGGGCGACGACATCGCCGACGACGCCGGGCTCAAGGTCGGCGAGCGTAACCTCGACCAGAGCGACGACCCGAAGGAACTGCTGCACGGCGACGCCAAGAAGCTCAACGAGTCGCCGGGCACCTGCAGAAGTTCCACGACGCGTTCGACAAGGCCGGCCAGGGCCTGACCCGCCTGGACACCGACCACTGGACCGGACAGGCCGGCGACAACTTCCGCCGGGACTTCGACCCCCAGCCCAAGCAGTGGCTCGCCGCGGCGGACGCCTTCGCGAAGGCCGGCACTGCCCTGACCACCTACGCCCACACCGTCAGCTGGGCTCAGGACCAGGCCAAGGACGCCGTCCGGATCTGGAAGGAGGCACAGAAGAAGTCCGACGCCGCCGCCAAGACCTACATGAACGACGCGATGACCTACAACCTGCGGCTGAAGGCCTACAACGCGACGCCGCCCGACCAGCGCCAGGGCGACCCGCCGGCCGACCCCGGCGAGTTCACACCCCCCCGCGGACGCGGTCGCCCAGTTCAAGGAGGCCGAGGACAAGCTCGACGCTGCCCGCACCCAGCGCGACTCGGCCGCCCGCACCGCGCTGACGGCGATCAAGGCCCTCCTGGAGTCCGCCCCGGCGATGCCGAGCCGCACGGAGATCCTCAAAGCCGACCTGATGGACACCGCCACGTCCGTCCCGCAGCTGGCCGAACACTTCGGCGGCGGCGTCGTGAAGAGCGTCGTCGACCTGAACAAGCTCCTGCGCAGCGTCAACCCCCTCGACCCCTACAACATCACGCACCCCGCCGAGTACGCCACGGGACTGTCCGGTCTCGTCGCCGGCCTGTCGACATCCGCCAACAACCCGACCGAAGCCGTCAAAGGCCTCGTCGGCAGCGGCTGGGGATCCGACCCCGCCGAAGCCGGCGGCAAACTCTTCGGCAACCTGCTGCTCACCCCCGAAACCGGCGGCGGCAGCGCCGCCGCCACCGCCGCCGAACGCGAAGCCACCGCCGTAGCCGAAAACGCCGCCAAGAACACCGCCAAGGAAGCTGCGGAGAAGGCGGCTAAGGAGGCTGCCGAAAAGGCCGCCAAGGAGGCCGCTGAAAAAGCGGCGAAGGAAGCAGCGGACAAGGCCGCCGTTTCGGCGAAACCGCCAATGCCAGCGCCGACTCACCCGGCCAGCCTGCCTGAGGGCTGGAACGTCAAGAGCCCTGCGCAGGAAGCCGCAGACACGACAGCCGCCAGTGCTAAGTCCGTTCCGTCCCAGCAAGTGCCGCACCCGCTTCAACCAGCGCCTCATCCTTCACCGACGCCGACCCCGCAGCCCGAGTTTAAAACAGGTCCGGTCAAACCAGAGAGCGCGCACCCATCGATTAAGTCGGCTGAGGAAGCCGGTGTGGCTCATGAGGCCAACACAACTTCAGCGGGTGCGACGAACCACAGTCACCCCGTGGACCACTCCGGGCCGACAGGCCACGATGGTACTGCAGGTCAAAGCGTCGACCATTCCTCTGTTCCTGCGGACGCCTCTGATGCCTCTCCGGTAGCGAAGCATGTCGAGGGCGGCGCTGCCCCCGGCAGTGGACCGCACATGACCCCGGAGGAGTTCAGCCGACTGACACCCGAAGATCAGATGAAGGTTGCCTGGTCCGAGACCTCGCAAGGGCGAAGACTTTCAAGGACAACCTTGAAGCTGAGCACTATGGCGCCGATTACTGGAATCACTACGCCGAAAGCCTCCCTGAATCGCAGAAGAAGGCAGTGAATGCTTACACTGGAGATGATTACATACCCATAAACGGATACCTGCGATCCGGTGGATACATCAGTCAGGCAAATTTGGATCGCATTGCGGAGATTGACGCGGCCCTGGCGGGTCACCCCGTGCCTGAAACTGTGATGATAAGCCGTGGGACCAACCTTGGACATATCGGCATGAGCCCTCCACAGATGGCGGGTAAGGTATTCACCGAGGATGGGTTCACTTCGGCGTCGCTGGGCGAAAGTCCTTTTTCGTACAAGGAGGCCATGCTGCATCTAAAGGTGCCTGAAGGTACGCCTGGACTGTGGGTGGAGAAAGTTGGGGAGTACGGGGATGGCGAGCGAGAGCTACTGTTGGGGCGCGGCGTCAAGTGGCGCGTTGACCGCGTCGTCGTGCAGAATAATGGAAAGTACGATATCTATGGTGAAGTTTTGCCGTAAAGGAGGCGCATTCGATGACTAGCGGCAAGGAGAACCCGCGCCTCGCTGAGGACATGCAGTTGCGTGTTCTGGAGGGTGGGCCGGTCGACTACAGTTATTCGACCGACAAGCCGGTCGAATATGCCGCCGTGGCCAATGATGAGGGTGATGTGCTCGGGTACCTCTGGGCATGTGATGCCGATGACGCAGCCGGGTGGGTGGAACGCCGCGCAGTCGGCCCCGCAGCGGCCCAGGCAGCCGGATATTGGCTTATGAAGATGCGAAGCGCGAAATCTCGTGCGTTGCTTCCGACTCAGGCTCTGGCTGAGTTGTCGGCCGACACCGACGGTGGACGGGCTGGGCACGTTGTTTCCGCTTCACGAGCCATGGCGACTAGCGTCCAGGAACTATATGAGAAGGCGCGCGAAGGCTGGGAACCGCCCGCACGGTCGGAGCCGCCTCGCGGCCGTCGCCGCTGAGTCCCACGAGCACCCGGTGGCCTCCACCCCACGACAGGGGTGGAGGCCACCGACGCGCTCCGGCGTGAGGGTCGCGGGTGTGCGCTGGGGTCACTCGGGTGGCGGCTGGTGGGGGTGTCGGGGTGGTGGTGAGGGTGGTTGTATGGATGCGGAGGGTGGTTGTATGGATGCGGAGGGTGCTGGGCGGGTAGGGCAGTTGCGGCGGGCGGCGGCTGCGGCGTTGATCGGGACGGCGATCGAGTTCTACGACTTCTTCCTGTACGGGACGGCGGCCGCGCTGGTGTTCGGGCCGGTGTTCTTTCCCGAACTGGGCACGGTGGGGGCGCTGTTGGCGGCGTTCTCGGTGTATGCGGTGGCGTTCCTGGCCCGGCCGTTGGGGGCGGTGGTGTTCGGGCACTTCGGTGACCGGGTGGGGCGGAAGGCGACGTTGGTGGTGTCGCTGCTGCTGATGGGGTTGTCGACGGCCGCGGTGGGGGTGTTGCCGGGGTTCGCGGTGTGGGGGTGGTGGTCGCCGGTGCTGCTGGTGGCGTTGCGGGTGTGCCAGGGCGTCGGGTTGGGCGGGGAGTGGGGTGGGGCGGCGCTGCTGATCGCGGAGAACGCGCCGGCCGGGCGGCGGGGGCGGTACGGGGGAGTCCTGCAGTTGGGGCCGACGGGTGGGTTCGTGTTGGCGAACGGGGTGTTCCTGGCGCTCCAACTCGGCATGGACGAGGGGTCGTTCCGGGGGTGGGGGTGGCGGGTGCCGTTCCTGGCCTCGCTGGCCCTGGTGGCGGTGGGGCTGTTCGTGCGGCTGCGGTTGACGGAGTCGCCGTTGTTCCACGCGGACGAGCGGCGGGACAGGCCGCCGGTGGTGGAGGTGTTGCGGGAGCACTGGCGTCCGGTGCTGGCGGGCGGTGGGGCGATCACCGTGGGGTACGCGCTGTTCTACCTGACCACGACGTACGCGCTGGCGTACGCGACGTCCGGGCTGGGGGTGGCGAGCACGCTGGTGTTGTCGATGCTGCTGGTCGGCGCGGTGGGGATGGCCGTGGCGGTGTGGCTGAGTGCCTCGCGCAGTGACCGGTGGGGGCGGCGGCGGACGTTGCAGTGGGCGACGGTCCTCGCCGCCGGCTGGGCGCTGGTGCTGTTCCCGCTGTTGGAGACGGTGCGGCGGCCGCTGATGTTCGTCGGGCTGGCGGGGGCGATGATGGTGCTGGGCTGCATGTTCGGACCGGTGGCGGCGTTCCTGCCGGAGCTGTTCCCGACCCGGGTGCGGTACACCGGGGCCGCGCTGACGTACAACCTGGGCGGTGTGATCGGCGGTGCGACGACGCCGTTGGTGGCGACCAGGCTGACGGCCGCGTACGGGACGGCGCAGCCGGTGGGTTGGTACGTGGCGGGGCTGGGCGTGCTGGCCCTGGGGTGTCTGTGGCTGCTGCCGGAGACCACGGGTGCCGAGCTGGCGGCGGTGGACGGCGGACGCCGCCGGGCGCCCGTCCTGGGGACGGACCCGGCGGCGTAGGCGCACCCGGCGTACCCGGAGGTCAGCCGGCTAGGGCGGCGCGACCGGCCAGCAGGACCGCGGTGTGCTGGGCGACGCGCGCGCCGAGGTGCTCGGCGGTCGCGATGTCGGCCTTGTGGACGGCCTCGACGCCGGCGTCGGACGGGGAGGAGGCGGCGGCGCCGTTGAAGAAGCCGAGGCGGTTGATGTCGTTCTCGCTGGCGGTGGTGGCGTTCCAGCCGGGCTTGAGGCCGAGGTTGACCCAGTTCATGCCGTGCTGGGCGGCGAGGGTCTGGAAGAAGCCGAGGGTGCCGGCCTTGTCTCCGCTCTTGGAGGCGGAGTTGGTGAAGCCGGCCGCGACCTTGTCCTTCCAGGCGTCGGTGAACCAGCGCTTGCTGGTGGCCTCGGCGAAGACGTGGAAGGCGCCGGAGGCGGTGCCCATGTAGGTGGGGGAGCCGAAGACGATCGCGTCGGCGGCGTCCAGCTGGGCCCACTGCTCCTCGGTGATGGTGTCGACGGCGATCGAGATGACCTCGGCACCGGCGGCGGCGGCGCCGCGGGCGACGGCCTCGGCTATCACGGCGGTGTGGCCGTAGCCGGAGTGGTAGGCGAGGGCGACGGTCGGACGGACGGCGGTCATGCGGGCACTCCTGTACGGGACGGCGGTGAGCCGGTGGGGAAGTGGAGGGGACGGAGCGCGGACAGGGCGTACTGCGCGGGCCCGGCCCGTCGAACGGTCTCCAATATAGACCAGGTCTCCATTGGTTACCAAGAGTGGATTAGAGACCGCGGGCTACCCTGGTCGGTATGACGACCGAGGAAACGGCCTGCACCGGCATCGGGTGGCACCAGGAGCAGGAGCAGGAGCAGGGGCAGGGGCAGGAGCTGGAGCAGGAGCTCGACGTCTTCGCCCAGCTCTGCCCGAGCCGCGAGATGTTCGCCGAGCTGGCCGACAAGTGGTCGCTGCTGATCCTGATGAGCCTGGCCGCCTGCGGGCCGCAGCGCTTCTCCGAGCTCCAGCGCGGGATCGGCGGGGTCAGCCGCAAGATGCTCACCCAGTCGCTGCGCACCCTGGAGCGCGACGGGCTGGTGCGCCGCACGGTCTTCCCGGAGACGCCGCCGCGGGTGGTCTACGACCTGCTGCCGCTCGGCCGGGAACTGGCCGAGCTGGTCTCCCCGCTCGGTCGCTGGACGGAGCGGCGGGCCCGGCAGATGCTCGCGGCCCGCGAGGAGTTCGACGCGGCGCAGGCCGAGGCCTGAACGGAGCCCGAGTGGGCGCCCGGGCGGACGCCCGAGTGGTCGGAGCGCGGACCTGGGCGGTCGGACCGGGGCCGAGCGGGGCCGATTTCCCTTCCGGGTCGACGGCCGTGTAATGTCTTCCTTGTTCGACCGGCCCGGGAAAACAAGCCCGGCAAGCCCCTATAGCTCAGTCGGTAGAGCGTCTCCATGGTAAGGAGAAGGTCTGCGGTTCGATTCCGCATGGGGGCTCAACTGAAAGACCCTCGCCTCACGGCGGGGGTCTTTCGCTTTCATGAACCAGCACAGCCCGAGCCCGGCCGGGCCGCCGACACGCGGTGGCCTAGCGGGTCGGGTGCGGAATGCGTTGTGATGGTGCGTCATCGGCCGCCCGCCCGTGGGGTGCGGGCGCGAGCCGGACCCCGACCGGGAGGGCGTCATGGGCGTTCGACTCGTGGTGGTCGACGACCACCGGCTGCTGGCCGAGGCGCTGGCCACCGCGCTCCAGCTGCGCGGCCACCGGGTGCTCGCGGTCGGCTCGCCGGCCGGCGTCGCCGCCGACCTGGTGGTTGGACGGCGGCCGGAGGTGTGCCTGCTGGGCGTGGCTGCACCGGGGGAGCCGGGTGCCTTCGACGGGCTGCGCCGGATCCGCCGGGAGCGCCCCGAGGTGGCCGTGATCGTGCTCGGGCCGGTCGGTGAACTGCGGGGCGTGGCAGGGGCGTTCGCAGCCGGAGCGGCCGGGTACGTGCCCAGCGACGAGCGGATCGAGGTGGTCGAGCGGGCGATCGGACGGGCCCGGGCCGGCGAGGCCGCGGTGGCGGTGGACATCCTGCGCGGGGCCTTCGACCAACTGCTGCGCCCGGTGGCCGAACCGGACGACGAGGCGGTCCGGCTGCTGCGGCTGCTGACCCGCCGTGAGGTGCAGGTGCTGGCCCGGATCGCGGACGGCGAGGACACCGCGGCGATCGCCGCCGGGATGCGGATCGCCGCGAGCACCGCCCGTACCCACGTCCAGCGGGTGCTGATGAAGCTGGGCGCGCGTACCCGGCTGGAGGCGGCCGCGGTGGCCGCGCGCACCGGCCTGCTGGAGCGGATGTCCGGCGGCTGAGGACGGGGACGGGGACAAGGACTGAGGACGGCCCGTGGGCGGCGGCTGTGGAGGGTGGCTGAGGACTGGGTGAGAAAGCCCGGGAGCCACCGCCCCGGTGGTCGGGAGCACCCTGCCGGGCAGGGACAATTGACCGCAGTCGTACGCAATCCCTCGATGGCCCGCCGACCGGGCGGACCATCGCCCGCTGGAGGTCTCATCATGAGTAAGTACCTGGTCACGGGTGGCGCCGGCTACGTCGGCAGTGTGGTGGCAGCCCACCTGCTGGAGGCGGGGCACCAGGTGACCGTCCTGGACGACCTCTCCACCGGCTTCCGCGAGGGCGTCCCGACCGGCGCCGAGTTCGTCGAGGGGCGGATCCAGGAGGCCGGCAAGGTGCTGGACGGCTCCTTCGACGGCGTGCTGCACTTCGCCGCCTCCTCGCAGGTCGGCGAGTCGGTCGTGGACCCGGAGAAGTACTGGCGCAACAACGTGGCCGGTTCGCTGGAGCTGATCAGCGCGATGCGCGCGGCGGGCGTGCGCAAGCTGGTGTTCTCCTCCACCGCCGCCACCTACGGCGAGCCGGAGGCGGTGCCGATCGCCGAGACCGCCCGCACCGCGCCGACCAACACCTACGGCGCCACCAAGCTCGCGGTGGACCACCTGATCACCAGCGAGGCCGTCGCCCACGGCCTGGCCGCCGTCTCGCTGCGCTACTTCAACGTGGCCGGCGCGTACGGCGCCTACGGCGAGCGTCACGACCCCGAGTCGCACCTGATCCCGTTGGTCTTCCAGGCCGCGCTGGGCCAGCGTCCGCACATCGCGGTCTACGGCGACGACTACCCGACCCCGGACGGCACCTGCATCCGCGACTACATCCACGTCGCGGACCTGGCCGAGGCGCACCTGCTGGCGCTGGACGCCGCCAAGCCGGGCGAGCACCTGATCTGCAACCTGGGCAACGGCAGCGGCTTCTCGGTGCGCGAGGTGATCGAGTCGGTCAAGCGCGTCACCGGCCGGGAGATCCCGGTGCAGGTGGCCGGTCGCCGGGCCGGTGACCCGGCCGTGCTGGTGGCCTCCGCCGAGCGCGCCCACCAGGCGCTGGGCTGGACGCCGCGCCGTCCGAACCTGGACGACATCGTCGCCGACGCCTGGAAGTTCACCCTGGAGAAGAACGCCGGCTGACCACGGGCGAGTCGGGTCGGTCCCGGGGTGCGGAAAGCGCCCCGGGACCGACCGGACCGATCAAGTCCGGCCACTCACGCACCTCCTGACGAAACTTCACCAAACCACCACGGGAGGGTTTCCCGGCCCGTACGCTGAGTGCGGTACCGGTGGGGGCCGGCGCCCATCCGGCCTCACCGGCCAACCGGTGGGCGGGCGGAGCGACGGGGCCGGAGCACGCACGCCGGACCGGTCCCCGCTCCCGGGCTCGGGCGCTCTGAGCAGGGGGTAGTGACGATGGGGCGGATCCGGGTCCTGGTGGTCGACGACCACCGGATCTTCGCCGAGGCGCTGGCTGCGGCCCTCGCCGCCGAGCCCGACGTGGAGGTGGGCGCGGCCGGCAGTGCGGCCGCCGCCGAACGGGCGCTGGAGCGCGCCGCCGCCGAGGGGCGGGCCTACGACGTGGCGCTGATCGACGCCGACCTGGGGGCCGAGGCCGCAGGCGCCCGGGCCCGGCCCGGCGCCGAGCCGACCGAGGAGGCCCGGCGCCGCCCGGCCCCGGCCATACCGCCGCCGCGCCGGTCTGCGGTCCAGGTCGAGGTCCCCATGGCCGTCGCCCGCCCGACCGACCAGCTGCGGGCCGACCAGCTGCGGGCCGACCAGCTCAGAGCCGTCTCCCCGCCCCCCGACGGCATCACCCTGCTCGGCCGGCTCCGCCGCGCCCACCCCGGACTGCGCGCCGTCGTCCTGGCCACCGCCGACGACCCGCACCGCGCCGCCCGGGCGCTGCACGCGGGGGCCACCGGCTGGGTGGCGAAGGAGAGTTCACTGGCCAGGCTGCTCGCCGTGGTCCGGGGCGTGCTGCGGGACGAGACGCATCTGCCGCCCGCGCTGCTCACCGGGGTGATCCGCGAGCTCACCACCGCCCGGCGGGACCGCACCGAGAGCGAGCGACTGGTCGACACCCTCACCCCGCGGGAGAAGCAGATCCTGCGCTGCATGGTCGCGGGCCTGGGCCGGCAGGCCGTCGCCGAGCGGCTCTACCTGTCGCCGCACACGGTCCGGACGCACATGCAGAACGTGCTCGGAAAGCTCGGGGTGCACTCCACGCTGGCCGCCGTCGCGGTCGCCCGCCGGGCCGGGGTCAGCCCCGCCGAACCGGCGGTACCGCCGTCCGTCGCCTCCGCGCCGTGAGCGGCGGCCGCCCGAACGGCGTTCTCCCGAGCGGCGGCCTCCTGCGCGACAGCGGAAGGCTCAGCCCGGGATGTTGTCGAACGGTGCGACCAGCAGCCGCAGCAGCGCGGCGAGTTCGCCCTGCTGGCCGGAGCTGAGCTGGGCCAGGAGTTCGCGTTCGTGCGCGAGCAGTCCGGCCAGTGCCTGGTCGGCGCGGTCGCGGCCGTCGTCGGTGAGCCGGACCAGGACGCCGCGCCGGTCGCCCGGGTCGGGCAGGCGCTTGACCAGGCCCTTGCCGGTGAGGCGGTCGATCCGGTTGGTCATGGTGCCGGACGTGACCAGGGTCTGGGTGAGCAGCTGGCCGGGGGAGAGCTGGTACGGGGAGCCGGCCCGCCGCAGGGCGGTCAGGACGTCGAACTCCCAAGGCTCCAGGCCGTGCTCGGCGAACGCGGTGCGGCGGGCGCGGTCCAGGTGCCGGGCGAGCCGACTGACCCGGCTGAGCACCTCAAGCGGCTCCACGTCGAGGTCGGGGCGCTCTCGACGCCACGCTGCGACCAGCCTGTCGACCTCGTCCTCCATGACGATCAGTGTATCGGTGGATGTGTCGATGTGAAGTCTCTTGACATCGAGAAATATGCCAGCGAGGCTTCACCGAGATATCTTGATGTCGAGATACCTGCGAGGTGAGCCATGACCACCCCAGTCTGGGACCCGGCGCAGTACCTGCGCTTCGCCGACGAACGCACCCGCCCGCTGCGCGAACTGATCGCCCGCGTCCCCGCCCTCCCGGATCCGGACGACGCCGTGATCCTCGACATCGGCTGCGGCCCGGGCAACTCCACCGCCGTCCTGCGCGAACGCTGGCCGCAGGCCCGGATCACCGGAGTCGACAACTCCGCCCCGATGCTCGCCACCGCCCGCGCCGAGGGCGAACCCACCGCCGACTACCTGCTCGCCGACGCCCGCGAGTACGACCCGGCCCCGGCCCGACCGGACCTGATCGTCTCCAACGCCACCCTGCAGTGGGTCGACGGTCACCTCGACCTGATCCCGCGCTGGGCCGCCGCGCTGCGTCCGGGCGGAGTGGTCGCCATCCAGGTCCCCGGCAACTTCGAGGCCCCCAGCCACACCCTGCTCGCCGAACTGCGCCGCAGCCCGCGCTGGTGCGACGCCCTCGGCGCCGACGCCGTCCGCTCCGGCGTCCACCCGCCCGAGCGGTACCTCGACGCCCTCGCCGCCGCCGACTGCCTCCCCGACGTCTGGGAGACCACCTACCGCACCCTGCTCCCCGGGCCGGACCCGGTGCTGGAGTGGGTCAAGGGCAGCGCGCTGCGGCCCGTCCTCACCCAGCTCGCCGACCCGGCCGACCGGGCCGCCTTCCTCGCCGAGTACGGGCGGCTGCTGCGCGAGGCCTACCCGCCCGGGCGGTACGGGACGGTCTTCCCGTTCCGGCGGATCTTCGCGGTCGGGGTGAAGCGGTAGCCGGAGCGAAGCGGTGGTGGAGCGGTAGCCGGGGTGTGGGGCGAGGGGCGAAGCGGTGGGAGCCGGGCCCGGTGCGGGCTCAGCCCTTGCGGTCGCCGACCAGCTTCGGGTGCCGCTCCAGGCCCTCCAGCCCGTGCCAGGCCAGGTTCACCAGGTGCGCCGCCACCGTCGCCTTGTCCGGCTTGCGGACCTCCAGCCACCACTGGCCGGTCAGCGCGACCATCCCGACCAGCATCTGCGAGTACATCGGGGCCAGCCGGGCGTCGAAGCCGCGGGACTTGAACTCCAGGCCCAGGATGTCCTCGACCTGGGTGGCGATGTCGCTGATCAGCGAGGCGAAGGTGCCGGTCGACTGGGCCACCGGCGAGTCCCGGACCAGGATCCGGAAGCCGTCCGTCGAGGTGTCGATGTAGTCCATCAGCGCGAACGCGGCCTGCTCCAGCAGCTCGCGCGAGTGCCCGCCGGTGAGCGCCCCCGTCACCATGTCCAGCAGCAGCTGCATCTCGCGGTCCACCACCACCGCGTACAGCCCCTCCTTGCCGCCGAAGTGCTCGTACACCACGGGCTTCGACACCCCGGCGCGCTCGGCGATCTCCTCCACCGAGGTGCCGTCGTAGCCGCGCTCCGCGAAGACCGTCCGGCCGATCTCCAGCAGCTGCTCCCGGCGCTGCTTGCCGGTCATCCGGACCCGGCCGCCCCGGCGGCGCGGGGCCGAGGCGGCCGCGCCGCCGTCCGCGCCCGCCGGTGCAGCGGCCCGCGGGCGGGCCGGCGCCGTTCCGGGCGCCGCGTCCGTCCGCGTGCTGTGGTGACCGCCTGTGCTGTCTGCGCTGCTCCCGTTCACCCCTACATCATGCTGGAAGTGCCGCCTCATGCGGCGCGGCGGGCGGCGATCCGCTGTGCGTCCGGCCAACGGACGTCCCGGACCCAGCCGGCCAGCTCGAACCAGCGGATCAGCCGGGCCGAGGAGTCGATCTGCCCGCGGAGCACCCCGTGCCGGGCCGCGGTCGGATCGGCGTGGTGCAGGTTGTGCCAGGACTCGCCGCAGGAGAGCACCGCCAGCCACCAGACGTTGCCGGAGCGGTCCCGGGAGCGGAACGGGCGCCGGCCCACCGCGTGGCAGATCGAGTTGATCGACCAGGTGACGTGGTGCAGCAGCGCCACCCGGACCAGCGCCCCCCAGAAGAAGGCGGACAGCGCGCCCTCCCAGGACAGGCTCACCAGGCCGCCGACCAGCGCGGGCAGCAGCAGCGAGATCATGGTCCAGAGCCAGAACAGCCGGGAGATCCGCCTCATGGCCGGGTCGCGGACCAGGTCCGGGGCGTACTTGAGCTGCGGGGTCTGCTCCTCGTCGAACATCCAGCCCATGTGCGCCCACCACAGGCCCTTGATCAGGGCCGGGATGCTCTCGCCGTACCGCCAGGGCGAGTGCGGGTCGCCGTCCTTGTCGCTGAATCGGTGGTGCTTGCGGTGGTCGGCCACCCAGCGCACCAGCGGGCCCTCGACCGCCAGGCTGCCGGCGATCGCCAGCGCCAGGCGCATCGGGCGGTTGGCCTTGAAGGCGCCGTGGGTGAAGTAGCGGTGGTAGCCGACGGTGACGCCGTGGCAGGTGAGGAAGTACATGGCGACGGTGATCGCCGCGTCCGTCCACCCCAGCCCCCACCCCCAGGCCACCGGCACGGCGGCGGCCAGCGCGGCGAACGGCACGAGGATGAACAGCGCGAGCGCGACGCGTTCGGCGAAGCCCTGCTTCTCCCCGCCACGGGTGGCGGACAGCCCGGTCGCTGCGTCGGGGGAGGGATCGGGGTGCGCGGAGCCCCCAGCGCGCGCCTCGCCTGCCTGGATGGTCATGGGGCGTCCCTTCGCGGCGTCCCTTGAGCGGGACAGAGCGGAGCCTACGTTGGCGTAACCTACGGCATCGTAGGTTGCGCTCCGTGTCCAGGGGAACACACCGCTGCGCGGCGCTTGAGTGAATTCACTCGACTGGATGGATGAATCCCGGATCCACCCCGTGATGGGACAAGTCGCACACACACTCTTCGCATGCGAGCGAAGACCGAACAGCGCGAAGCCGCCCGCCGCCTCCGCCGAGAGGGGCGCACCTACGACGAGATCCAGGCCGAGGTCGGGGTGTCGAAGAGCTCGATCTCCCTGTGGTGCCGCGACCTGCCGCGGCCGAGTACGCCTCGACAGCAATCGCGGAAGGCTGCCGAGGCCCGGTGGGGGCCAATCCGGCGGCAACGGGACGAGGGGCGCCGCGCGACCAAGGCGGCGGCCCGTGCTGAGAGCGGTGACCTCAGTGATCGGGAGCTCTTCCTAGTCGGGGTCGCGCTCTACTGGGCGGAGGGGACGAAGGACAAGCCCTACGACCGTCGGGAGTACGTCCAGTTCGTCAACAGTGACCCGGATGTTGTGTCGGTGTTCCTAGCCTGGCTGGCGCTGCTGGGAGTCTGTCGCAGTCGCTGGAGGCTGAGGGTCATGATCCACGAATCGGCCGACACGTTGGCGGCCGAGCGCTACTGGGCCGGGATCTCCGGAGTTCCCGTTGAGGGCTTCCAGCCGACGACGCTCAAGAAGCACAGGCCGCGAACGATGCGGAAGAACACCGGCGCCGGCTACCACGGGTGTCTGGTGGTCAGTGTTGTCGGCAGCGCTGATCTGTACCGGCGGATCGAGGGCTGGTGGATTGGTATAGCCGATACCCATCGCAGGCCGGTCTCGGGTAGGGTCTGAGCCACCATCCGCCGTGGTGTAATGGCAGCACAGGGCCCTTTGGAGGCCTTTGTCTGGGTTCGAATCCTAGCGGCGGAGCCTCTGCAGGCCTCCGATGTGGCCGTACATTCGTGCGCCGGTATTGTCGGTGCCGCTCGGCGGACTGTGCGAATGGCGACCGGCCTGGGTCCGGGCCGGGCCTGCTCTGCCCTCTCTGTGAACCTACCGAGGAGCCTCCCCGCATGGGTGCCAATTCGCTTGCCGCCGTTGTCGTGCTCGCCGCCGGTGGCGGGACCCGGATGAAGTCGAACAAGCTGCCCAAGGTGCTGCACGAGGTGTGCGGGCGCTCGCTGGTGGGTCACGCGGTGTCGGCGGCTGGTGAACTGGCGCCGGAGCAGCTCGTCGTGGTGGTCGGCCACCAGCGCGAGCAGGTGGAGGAGCACCTGGCGGCGCACTACCCGGCGGTGCGGCCGGTGGTGCAGGAGGAGCAGAACGGGACCGGGCACGCGGTGCGCACGGCGCTGGAGGCGCTGGCCGCGGAGGACGTGGTGCTCGACGGCACCGTGATCGTCACCGCCGGTGACTCGCCGCTGCTGACCGGGCAGACCCTGCGCCGGCTGGCCGACGCCCACGCCGCGCAGCGGAACGGGGTCACCGTGCTGACCGCCGTCGTCCCCGAGCCCTTCGGCTACGGCCGCATCCTGCGTGACGAGGACGGCACCGTCGCCGCGATCGTCGAGGAGCGGGACGCCAGCGCCACCCAGCGCGCGATCACCGAGATCAACTCGGGCGTCTTCGCCTTCGACGCCAAACTGCTGGTCGAGGCGCTGGCCGAGCTCACCACGGACAACTCGCAGGGCGAGGAGTACCTGACCGACACCCTGGAGATCCTGCGCAAGGCCGGACACCGGGTCGGCGCCGTGGTCGCCGAGGACCACCGGGACATCCTGGGCATCAACGACCGGGTCCAGCTGGCGCAGGCCCGTCGGCTGCTGAACGACCGTCTGCTGGAGCGGGCGATGCGCGCGGGCGTCACCGTGGTGGACCCGGCGACCACCTGGTTCGACGTGCAGGTCTCGTACGAGCCGGACGCCGCGGTGCTGCCGAACACCCAGCTGCAGGGTGCCACCCACCTGGGCGAGGGCTGCGAGGTGGGCCCGAACTCCACCCTGAAGGACACCCTGGTCGGTGCCGGCGCCCGTGTGAGCAACACCACGGCCGACCGCGCCGAGGTCGGCGAGCTGGCCATCGCCGGCCCGTACGCCTACCTGCGGCCGGGGGCGAAGCTGGCCCGCAAGGCGAAGGTCGGAACCTACGTCGAGGTGAAGAACTCCGAGCTGGGCGAGGGCGTCAAGGTGCCGCACCTCTCCTACATCGGCGACGCCACCATCGGCGAGGGCACCAACATCGGCGCGGCCTCGGTCACCGTGAACTACGACGGGGTCAACAAGCACCGCACGGTCATCGGCGCGCACTGCCGCACCGGCTCGGACAACATGTTCATCGCTCCGGTCACCATCGGTGACGGCGCTTACACCGGCGCGGGCTCGGTGATCACCAGCGACGTCCCGGCGGGCGCACTGGGCGTGAACCGGGCGCAGCAGCGCAACATCGAGGGCTGGGTCGAGCGCAAGCGCCCCGGGACCACGTCCGCCGAGGCCGCGAAGGCCGCGACGGACGGGGCCGCTGAGGCCTGACGGGCCGGGCGGTGCGCCCGCGGGGCGGTCCCGAGGCGGACGGTTTCTACGCGGGCGCGTAACCTTGGGGACATACGTGCGCCACTGGGCTTACCGCCCGTGTCCAGGCGTACCGAAAATTCCCTGATCCCCCGTGAGCGCGGGCTGCGCCTGCCCTCCACGGGGACGGGGTTCAGCGTCCGCAAACGCGAGGAGACGGTGCAGTGAGCGGGATCACGACGTCGGGTGAGAAGAAGCTGAAGCTCTTCTCCGGCCGTGCCCACCCGGAGCTGGCGAAGGAGGTGGCCGAGGCGCTGGGGACCGAGCTGGTCCCGACCAAGGCCCTGGACTTCGCCAACGGCGAGATCTACGTCCGCTTCCTGGAGTCGGCGCGCGGTGCGGACTGCTTCGTGATGCAGAGCCACACGGCTCCCATCAACCAGTGGATCATGGAACAGCTGATCATGATCGATGCTCTGAAGCGGGCCTCCGCCCGGAGCATCACCGCGATCCTGCCGTTCTACGGGTACGCCCGCCAGGACAAGAAGCACCTGGGCCGCGAGCCCATCTCGGCCCGCCTGGTCGCCGACCTGCTGCGCCAGGCCGGTGCCGACCGCCTGATGGCCGTGGACCTGCACACCGCGCAGATCCAGGGCTTCTTCGACGGCCCGGTGGACCACCTGTTCGCGCTGCCGCTGCTGGCGGACTACGTGGGCGAGCGGGTCGACCGCTCCAAGCTGACCATCGTCTCGCCGGACGCCGGCCGGGTGAAGGTCGCCGACCAGTGGTGCGACCGCCTGGACGCCCCGCTGGCGATCATCCACAAGCGCCGCGACATCACCCAGGCCAACACCATCCTGTCGGCCGAGGTCGTCGGTGACGTCAAGGACCGGGTCTGCGTCCTGGTCGACGACATGATCGACACCGCCGGCACCATCTGCGCCGCCGCCGACGCGCTGTTCGAGAACGGCGCGGCGGACGTCCTGGTGGCCGCCACCCACGGCGTGCTCTCCGGCCCGGCCGCGGACCGGCTGAAGAACTCGCGGGTGAGCGAGTTCGTGTTCACCAACACGCTGCCCACCCCGGCGCAGCTCCAGCTGGACAAGATCACCACGCTGTCCATCGCCCCCTCGATCGCGGCCGCGATCCACGAGGTGTTCGAGGAGGGTTCGGTCACGAGCCTCTTCGAGGGCGTGCACTGACGAAGGCCCCGCGCGGCGGCCCCGGCCCCCCTCGATCGAGGGCACCAGGCCGAGGAGCAGGCTGAGCGCGTGGGTCCAGAGCTGACGGCGATTCGGGTGCGGCCCGG